>CAZQAF010000028.1:35560-40294 GCA_964591175.1 uncultured Desulfobacteraceae bacterium
AATATAATGACGGATAAACCGACCCAACCTTCCGCGCCGGTGCGCATTACAGGCTTACCCGGTCCCGGCTCTAGCGGCGGTCCCCAGGGGCAAAAAGTCGAGCGCGCCAAAGATGTTCAGGGTGCGTTGCGCCGCCTGATGCGCTATCTGCGCCCTTATCACGGCGCCTTGGCGTTGGTAACCCTGGTCGCCGCCCTCGGAACGGCCCTGGCCCTGGCCGCGCCTTACCTGATGGGCCGGGCCATCGACCAGCTTCCCAAAAAAGACCTGGGGGCCCTGCTTGTGCCGGTACTTCTCATGCTGGCGGCTTATGTGCTTTCAGCCGGCGCACAGCTGATTCAGGGAACTCTGATCGCCAGCGTTGCACAGAAGGCGATGCGCGCATTGCGCTCAGACCTTTTCAACCACGTGCAGACCCTGTCTCTCAGGTTCTTCGATACCCGGGCACAAGGGGAACTCATGAGCCGGCTGACCAACGACATGGACGCCATTAGCCAGGTGCTGACGAATCAGGCGGCCCAGCTGTTCACAGGACTTTTGACCTTGGCGGGCATCCTGGTCATTATTTTTATTCTCAGCCCCTGGCTGGCTGCAGGCTCGATGCTGGCTTTTCCTTTGATGATCGGGCTGGTCGGCATCGTCGGGAAAAAGACGAGAAAGGTGTTCCGCAGCTATCAGAAACGTCTGGGGACGCTGAACGCGGTCCTGGAAGAGACTTACAGCGGGCAGCGGGTCGTGCTGGCCTTCGGGCAGGAACAAAACGTTCTGGCCAAGTTCGACCGGGCCAACGAAGCGGTTCGCTCCAGCGGCGCTCAGGCCATGACACTGGCCCTGGTGGTGATGCCGATGATGGGGATCCTGTCCAACCTCAACGTAGCGATTCTTTGCGGCCTTGGCGGCTGGCTGGCGATCCGGGGGATGGTCTCCATCGGGACCATCGCCGCATTCATCTCCTACTCGCGGCGCTTTGCCGAACCGCTTCGTCAACTGGGCAACTTGTACAACCTGGTTCAGGGAGCCCTGGCCGGGGCCGAACGGATTTTCGAGATCCTGGATACCGTCCCTGACCAGACCGATGCGCCCCGAGCATCGGCGTTTTCCAGAGTGGCCGGTGACGTCCAACTCGACCACGTAACCTTCTCCTACATTCCCGGTGTTCCAGTGCTGCAGGATATTTCTCTTCATGTCCGGCCGGGGGAACGCATCGCCCTTGTGGGTCATACCGGGGCCGGAAAAACAACCCTCGTCAACCTCCTTTCCCGCTTTTACGATATTGAAGAAGGCGCCATCCGAATCGACGGCGTCGATATTCGCAGCGTATCCCGTGACAGCCTGCGTCGGCAGCTGGGCGTGGTCCTTCAGCAGTCTTTTCTTTTCAGCGAGTCCGTATTGGAGAACATCCGGTACGGCCGTCTGGATGCCAGCGATGAAGAAGTGTTTGCAGCAGCTCGCCTGGCTCACGCGGACGGATTCATTCGCCGGCTGCCGCAGGGCTACGGCACAATTCTTTCGGAACGGGGCCAGAGCCTTTCCGAAGGACAACGCCAACTCCTTTCCATCGCCCGGGCCATCCTGGCCAATCCAGCCATTCTCATTCTGGACGAAGCCACAAGTTCTGTGGATACTCGCACCGAGCTTTTCATTCAACAGGCGCTGGACGAGTTGATGCGCGGGCGCACAAGTTTCGTAATTGCTCACCGCCTATCAACGATTTCCAGGGCCGATCAGGTTCTTGTGATCGACAAAGGCCGGGTCATCGAACGGGGCACTCACCAGACACTCCTTGCCATGCAGGGCGCCTACCAGCGATTGTACCAAAGTCAGTTCAGACACCAGCCGCAGATGAAGGATTTTGAGATTAATCCCGAAGGTTGACTTATTAAGAAATTTGGCTTTGTAAATAGACTTATTTTCATCATAAGTTCTAATATTGACAAACTCAATATCAGTGTGTATTAATACACACCATGGATAGTCGGAAAATTATCAAGATACTTAAGCAAAATGGAAGGTCCGAAATTGCTAAAGTCGGCTCTCATACTCAATTCCGACATCCTGAGCGGAAAGGTCGAGTTACCGTTCCACATCCCCAAAAAAAACATGCCGATTGGCACATTAAAAAGCATCGAGCGCCAGTCAGGTATCAAACTCAGTTGAGGTGTTACCATGGCAAACTATATTGCTATCGTTCATAAAGAAACCCAATCAGATTTCGGGGTATCATTTCCGGATTTTCCCGGCTGCATCACCGCTGGAAAAAACATCGATGAAGCCAAGGATATGGCTCAGGAATCTCTCACCCTCCACATCCAAGGTATGCTCGAAGACGGCGAACAATTGCCCGGCCCCTCCAGGCTCGAAGAAATCATGAGCGATCCCGATTACGCCAATGCAATCGCTTATTTGGTCGTTTCGGTTCCTGATGCCAAACCCCGCACGGTCAGGGTGAATGTTACCGTGCCTGAAATGACTCTAAAACAGATCGATGCCGCTGCTAAAAAACGCGGTATGTCCAGATCGTCATTCTTAGTTCATGCGGCACAGAATGCTATTAAATCTATCCAGTCCGATGCCGCTGCCTAAATATAGCCCTGACGGATAGCGTGGGCATAACCTGCTGAGATGAAGCGAGCCGAAATCTCAGTCACGGTTCATGCCATGGTTATCCGTTCCTTGTTGAAATTATGCAGCCTCTATTCGCTTTAACTTGCTGATATCAAGAGATTGTTCTGCTTTCCATAAATCGAACTGAAGTTGCAATCGAAGCCAACCTTCGGGTGTTCGCCCAAAAACCTTTGACAGCCTTAGCGCCATCTCAGGACTAATTCCGGCTCTGCCGTTTAAGAGAGTTGAAAGGGTCTTTCGAGCAACACCAAGAGCTTCGGCTGTCTCGGTTACAGTTAAATCCAATGGCTCAATACAAAACTCTCTTATTATTTCGCCAGGATGTGGGGGATTATGCATACGCATGGTATACTCCTTTAATGGTAATCTTCGTAATATACGTCGAAGGCATCTCCTTTTTGAAGTTTAAAAGTAACACGCCAGTTTCCACTAACTTTTACGGCCCAGGTTCCTTTCCGCTTACCTTTAAGTTCATGCAGATTCAAACCGGGCAAATCCATATCAGCTAAGGTTTCAGCAGTTTCAAGAAGTGCGAGAATTTGCCGTAAGCGCGTTACATGTTGCGGATTGATACCTGCGGAGCTGTCAGATTCAAATACCTTTTTTAAACCTTTGTGTATGAATTTTTGTATCATGCAAATATATTGTAACCAGATACGTAACAGGTGTCAAGGAGTTGTAAAGGATTGTCGTTTAATTCTACGGATAACGCCGCGCCTGAGTAGCGGCCCTATTTTGATCGGGGCTACCACAGGCTTTTACGAAATACCGCGATTCTTATGCCGTCTACTCCAGGCTGACGTTATGTATCAATCAATTCATTCCGTTCTTTTTGCTGGAGGCATTTTAACAATTTTTTGGTATACCACGTACAAACACAAAAAGTATAAAGGCACATATGATAGAGAGAGAATTATTATGCCTGTAGGATCAATTATATAATTCAGTTGGTCGGCTATTGATATGCTGAGTATAAAGCCAACTAAAAAAAGGATTGGCAATACAACAAAAGCAACGATTTTGAACCTTCTTTTGTATTGTTCTGGGAGTTTATACAGCATTTATTTTTTCTTTAAAAAGTTAATGTGCTACTTAAAAAACTGTTTATATACAAGAAATGATATCGCCAAAATGAATAATATAATAACTATAACATCTTGACTTCGTATAGAAATGTCAGGAAATTTGAACCAGCCTTTTATAGTACCTCCACTCTGCCTATACCAAATTATTCCTCCACAAAAAGGGCATTCCTTTGGTCTAAAACCCAGGCTATCATCCAGCGGAGCATTACAATGTGGGCAATAATAATTTTTGAAGTCCCTTAGCATAATTGCAGTATTGCTGGACTAATATTTGAACATAACGGGTGCTTCAGCGGCGAGTCTTTGCCGAGTCCGACTGAAAGCGCAATGTTATGCCCGGTTATTCATAATGCGTCCACATCCTGATGACTTTTACAATCTTTTCATCATCAAGGATCTGGTAGACGAGTCGATGTTGTATATTTATTCTCCGGGAAAAGGCTCCGGATAAGTCACCCAAAAGCTTTTCAAATGGTGGAGGAGATTTGTAGGGATTCTTACGCAGGATTTCGATTAGCTTTTCAGCCTTCGGGCGTAGACCGGCATCGGATAGCTTTTTGGCGTCTTTTTGAGCCTGTTTTGTGAAAACGACTCGCCACATTACCAGTCAAGTTCCTGGGTGCATTCCTCAATTGGAGTGGCCAATCCTTCACGAATTGATTCCCGCATACCAGGAATATTAAGTAGGTACATAGTTTCTTGGATAGCGCGCCAGTCATCCTCTGAAATAAGTACGGCGTTTCCCCGTTTTCCCTTTATAACAATCGGCTCATGGGCAGATGCTGCTTCGTCAATAAGTCGATAAAGCTTTGATCTTGCTTCAGTGGCTGTTAGTGTAGGCATAATTTTCACCTGATGTAACGGAATTATTATGTCTAAATGGTACGTCATTGCGTACGTATTGTCAAGTTTTATCTTAGATGCATAACGCCTCGCCTGAGTAGCGGCCATTCTATAAGTCGGGCAACCTCATTCTTTTACGAAAAGCCGCGATTTTCATGCCGTCTGCTCCTGGCGGATGTTA
>CAZQAF010000029.1:0-40170 GCA_964591175.1 uncultured Desulfobacteraceae bacterium
ATGAGGCTCGATACGATTCCTTCAATGAAACAGGCAATTGTGTTATACAAGGCATTGGGGTTCAAAGAAATCGCACCGTACCGGTTCAACCCCATCGAAGGCGCGGCCTGCTTCGAGTTGAATTTAAAATGGCTAAATGGTTTGGATCGTTAATAGGGTTAAGATCGTTTGGATCGTTCATAAGGTAACGCTTTTGCATCTTGAAAATTTTGGTTCTCGGAGAGACCAAACGATGATAAATGAGGAATGCATCTATGCTGAAACTTAAAATCAGGATCTTTAAAAATAATGACAACAAGCCGGATACCACCATGACCGTGCCCCTTGGCATTGTCAAAGTGGCGTCAAAATTGGTGCCGCGAAAAGCCGTAAAGGTTCTCGACGATCTGGGTATCGATCTCAATCAAATCATCGAGATCTCCAAGTCCGAAGAAGTGATGGGAACCCTGGCCGAAATCGAAGAACACAAAAAACACAGAAAGATCATCATCTCCATCGAATAGATCAAGTATATGAAATCATGAAAGACCCGGAAGAAAAATCACCGGTAATTGAAAAAATCAGAAACGATCTGTTCGAATTCGCCGTCGACCGTGAAGATATCAAATGGCTGATGGAGCGACTCCCGGAAGAAGCGAACATCGAACGCAGTGCCGTTGAGTACGAACTTCAAATACTCAAGATCATCAGCGTTGGATGGAGCATATCGTATTATCTGGAAAACAATCCTCTCAAGAATCCGATCCTGGAACTTTTCTGGATGGCGATTTACGAATTTTCCCAGCATCTGTCCAAGACAACCAATCTGATGATCGATCAAAATATCGATTACTTTCAGATCCTCAAGGATCGTCTCGATATCTATGTGAATGCCCTGGCCCAAAATCCCGATGCACCGGAACCTGCCGCCGTCATCGGCCCGGAATTTGCCAGGACCTGCGGAAACGTCGATGATATTTTCACCTTCATGACCGGCTCAAAAATGTTCATTTTCGTCACCGGCCGGGTCAGGAAATACATTGAAGCCATAGCGCTGAAATAGTCCGGAAGCTTCCGGTCTATAACCCCCTTGAGGAGAATCGCTTTGGCGGAATAACTTGAAATCTTTTATAAAAAATAAAGGAAGGACGAAACCAGGAGGAATAAATGAAAACAGCCATTGTGGGAATCGGCGGCGTGGGCGGATACTTTGGCGGATTGCTGGCAAAACAATATGATGATGATAAAAATGTCGAAATCGTATTCGTCGCCCGGGGGAATCATCTCGAACAAATCAAGAAGAACGGATTAAAACTCATTACGGAAAAAGAAACGATGATCGTCCGGCCGGATCTGGCCACCGACGATCCGTCAGGCGGCGGCGTATTCGATTGCGTTATTTTTTGTGTCAAGGCCTATGACCTTGAAAACAGCGCCGAACTCCTGTCGCCTTCCATCGGCGAAAATACCCGGGTTATCACGTTGCTCAACGGCGTTGACAATGCTGACAAGCTGCGTGTTCTTCTCAACAAAGGAAAGATATTGAATGGATGCGTCTACATCAGTGGGCTCATCGTCCAACCCGGCGTGGTTCAACAGAAAGGGGCTTTAACCCGACTTTTTTTCGGAAATGAATCCGATAAAGAGATCGACGGCAAAAAGCTTGAAACTTTTTTCAAAAAATCAAATATCGATGCGCAGTACCGAACAGATATCGAAAATATCGCGTGGGAAAAATATGTCTTCATTTCTCCCTTTGCCAGTGCAACGACGTATCTGCAAAAAACCATGCACGGCATTTTGGACAGTGACAATGGAAAAGAACTTTTGGAAAAACTGCTTACCGAAGTCTTTAGCATCGCCAAGGCAAAACAGATTATGCTGCCGGAGAATATCAGGGACCAAATCATAGAAAAAGTCAGCGGCTTTCCCAAGACAACCAAAACATCCATGCAAACGGACTTTGAAAAAGGAAGCAGAGCCGAACTCGAAACATTCACCGGATACATCGTCCGTGAAGCCCGTAAATTTGGTATACCTGTTCCGACACATGAACATGTTTATGATGCTTTAAAGAAACAATTGCACGGATAGAAACCTGCTTTCAATGTACCATGTGCTCTGAGGATTTTCCGTTAATACCGTGATGTTGACTTTCCGGTCCTCCAATCGGATGGCTTGGTTTTCCGTAATTTCTAGCCAATGATTCATATTTTGCTTTCAACAGATCGAAGCCGTTCTTTTCTTTTATTTTTTTCAACAACTGGTATGGAAGATACCATTCTTTATGATACGTACCGATTTTTCTGAATGTATTAATATTTTCGGCAACCAACAGGTCAAAGGCGGTTTTACTCATTCCCAAAAAATATGCCGCCTTGTTTAGACTTACGCAACTATCTGTTTCTATATAGCATTCTTCTTTGGGGTGATATGCGCGCGGCAATACGATTTTCTCAATTCGCCCCTCATCCTTTATCACTTTAGAAACGGAATAAGAGTAAAGCGCAATCAACAGCCATTTTAACCTGGTTTTTCGATGTGATTCCGGAAGGGATTTAAGATCGAGTTCAGGGTGATTATCGATAAATTCACGGCATGCATTCCTAATTTTTAAAGCTCTCCAGGAAGCGATTCTTTTGAGTCTTGCCTTTTTATATTGACTCACACTCCTTCCCAAATACTCCCTGGGATTTTTGCCGCCGTATTTTCTTAAAAATTCCAATTCTTTTTCAACTTCTGAAAAGAGGGTGAAACCCATTCTCTCTCCGTAGATTTCTTCCCGGATTTTTTCAAGCTCGTATCGTGAACCGGAGGATAAAGCGCGTTCCGTTCTTTGTTTAAGCGCCAGCGCATCATCGAATACCTTTTTGGTTACAGTTTTCAATTCACCGTCTTCATAGCGTTCAAACCATTGATTGAGTATGCGTGTCGGATTGATTTCCAGCGTATTTTCTAAAAAATCCAATATCGGTTTAATCTCTTCATAAGGGATCCGTTCCTGTTCCTTGACATAGAAAAGATCCTTGATCATTTCCTTGATATCGATCCGGTTCAATCCCTGTTTGGTAAATTTTTCTTCCATGGCATTTTCAATTCTTTTCTCAACGGTTTGAATCGCCTCGTTGAAAATTCTGTAATCGACCTTCTTAAAATCTTTGTCCTGGTAAAATTCGCGATAAAGATCTGCTTCCGAATCATCGGGATGCAGGTATAACCATAACCGCACCATCTCTCTGAAATACGTCCCGTCGACTCTTTTTACCGCCTGATACGGGGGATCTTCGCCAAAAATTAATTTATAATTTTCCGTGGAGATGGAGTTGATTCTTCCGTGAACCAGATTATACAACAAATCATAGGGCAATCCGATATCCTCAGCCAACTCGGATACCCTGCCGCTGGAAACCCTTTCAAGTATTTTTTGTAAAATCTTTTTGCTGAGCTCAACCCGTTGTCGCCCGAAAGATTTTGGTTTTGAATACATACTAACGACCTCCGAACCGGAAAATACCTTTAAAGTGCATCATCTATTAATTGTCTGATCCAACAAGAAAAAACCGCTTCCTTCTCCTTTTAAAAAGCCGATTTTAAAAAAATATCCAAGGGAGAAGGGCGGCGCAAAATCCGGCGCAATTAATGTATCTTTATTTAATCTTAAAATGCTCATTTAAAAAAAAATGTCAATGATGAGGATTCGGAACAAAAATGAACATTTTTCAAAGATCTCAAAATGATGCTTGATCACCGCGCACTTTTAAATTATTCTAAAATCAGATGATTTTAGAATCGACCCCTAAAAACATAGAAGTCATCTCAAAATTAGGATTTTCGTTCGAGATTAAGGCGAGGCCGAGGACCAACCCGCAGGCATACTGAAGTATGTCGAGGACTTGAGCCGAGGGCTCAACGCCGATACTTGCCCGCCTCCGGCGGATCGGAAGAAAAGACTTTTTTGAGATGACTTATAGCAGGAAAATCACATGATTACCTTGTTGGATTATGGTGCCGGCAACGTCCGAAGCGTTATTAATGCCGTTGAAAGTCTTGGAGAAGAGATCAATGTTGTCGCCGGCCCGGATGATATTTTGTCCGCTGAAAAACTGATTTTTCCCGGCGTCGGCAATTTCGGGAGTATGATGCGGATTTTGCATCAGAAAAGCTTCGTAGACCCCTTAAAAGTTTATCTGTGCTCCGGAAGGCCGTTTTTCGGTATATGCCTGGGGTTACAGGCCCTTTTTGATAAGAGCGAAGAGGCCCCTGAACTGGATGGGTTGGGCATTCTCCCAGGATGTGTGAAAAAGTTTGACATCGATCTGTCGGTGCCGCACATCGGTTGGAACGGCCTCAATATAAAAAAAGCGAGTCGAATATTCAATGGCTTGCGGGGAGACGAAAAGTTTTATTTCGTCCATTCATTTTACGTGGAATCGGAAAACGATGACGTCATTTTGACCACCACCGACTACGATGTGGAATTTACAAGCAGTATTCACCACGATAATATCATCGCAACACAATTCCATCCGGAAAAAAGCGGTGATCAGGGGATACTACTTTTAAAAAACTTTATCCAACAGACTCGCGAACAAACCGCTTTGAACCATGTTTCCCGAGGCACCCGGCTGGCGAAAAGAATCATTGCCTGCCTGGATGTTCGATCCAACGACCAAGGGGACATGGTGGTCACAAAAGGCGATCAATACGATGTCAGAGAAAAAGGCAAGGTCAGGAACCTTGGCAAGCCGGTTGAACTCGCCGAAAGATATTACAAAGAAGGGGCCGACGAGATTACGTTTTTAAATATCACGGGCTTCAGGGATTTTCCCCTTGAAGATATCCCGATGTTGGCGGTATTGAAACAAACCTCGAAACATGTTTTTGTTCCATTGACCATCGGCGGCGGTATTCGAGATTATGTGGATAAGGATGGAAAGAAATATACCGCCCTGGAAGTCGCTGATGCATATTTTCGATCCGGGGCGGACAAAATTTCCATCGGAAGCGATGCGGTTTTAATCGCTGAAGATTATATTAAAACAGGTCATATGACCGGAAAAAGTTCCATTGAACAAATATCCGAAGTCTATGGCGCCCAAGCCGTTGTCGTATCCATCGACCCTAAAAGGGTCTATGTTTCTTCACCGGACAATGTCAATCATCATGTCATCAGAACAGACACCAAGGGCCCCAACGGGGAAGAATATTGCTGGTATCGATGCACGCTTAAGGGTGGCAGAGAAGGCAGAGATATAGATGCCGTCACCCTTGCACAAGTGTGCGAAAAGCTGGGCGCCGGAGAGATTCTGTTAAACTGTATCGATAAAGACGGTACCAATTCAGGTTATGATATCGAGCTTGTCAATGCCGTCAAAAACGCAGTCGGCATTCCGGTTATTGCATCCAGCGGCGCCGGTTCTGTGGAGCATTTTTACGAAGTGTTTACAAAAACCAAGGTGGAATCCGCTTTGGCAGCCGGCATATTTCACAGAAAAGAAGTCCCGATAGCCGCAGTAAAAGCGTATTTGAGAGACAAAGTGGAAATTCGGGCAATTAGATAGTGCCCGAACGAAAACCAGGATTTTTCGTTAAGATCAAGCCTCCGGCCCATAGGGTCTGCGCCCCGGAGGGGAAGACGAAAATTTTAACCACAGGAATACGGCTAGTATTTCGAGGATTAAAATTTTCGTCTGACGCAGATATTGGCGAAAAAGACAGTTTTCGTTCAGACACTAAATAAAGGAGACAAAACATGGCAGTCATTACCATCAGTCGAGATTATGCCGCCGGCGGAAGAAGACTCGGGCGCAGTCTGGCCAAAAAACTCAACTATCAATATGTCGACAAATCCTTATTTCAAAAAATCGCCGAAGATCTGGACGTATCTGAAAATAACCTGGAATCCTTTGAAAAAAGCAGAGAATATTGGATATCCAACATTTTTTCCAAACTTTTCAGCCGGGACTACGTTCAGCGAATTGTCGGACGCGATAAACGGGTAGTCGAAGAAAAAGAATACCAGGACAGTCTGAAGCATCTCATCCGGGAAACAGCCAAAGAAGACAATGTGGTCATCATTGGACGGGTTGCATACTTTTTTCTAAAAGATACGCCGAATTGCTTTCATATCCGGCTGTCCGCCCCAAAGGATTGGCGAAAAAGATATGCCGTTGAGAATCTGAATATACCCGAACATCAGGCCGAAAGCGTTTTGGAAAGACGAGATATCAATTCGCTTTGGTTTCGCCGGCTGATTTGCGGAGAAGGATACGACAGCCTGCATTATTTTCATTTAACCTTGAACATGGGATTTATGCCACCTGAAAAAGCGATTGGTATTATTATATTACTGATAAGTTAAACATATCATTTCCGAGCTACAATCCAACAATCAATGTTCCCAAGACAGATATGATTAAAATCATGACCATCAAAATAACGTCGAGTATTCCATCAACAATTCGATCCAACATGGTATCCTCCATCATCTCAAACTTGAATTAAACGTTATCATAAAAAAAATCCTGAGCCTCTTGAACTGAATTGAAAATTATCCAATCCCGCTTAATGGTAACCCCGTTTTTTTCCCTGGTAACTTCAATCGCGGTATTTCCGTGATATTCATACTTTTCCTGGTAATCCGAATAATAGTTTTTCAGCGTCATGGTTCTTCTCCTTTCAAATGGCAGGATGTTTATAATTATAACCATGTGTTTATTATAATAAACATCAAGGGCAAAAAAAATTATCTGAATTCCCTGCAAATCCAGATAACCTTTCCGATAATGCGAATGCTGTTTATCTCGTCGTCTTTAAGATATATCGGATCATACTCCTTGTTGTCACTATGCAAAACCAGTTTGTTGGGATGCTTTTCCAGCCGTTTAACCATGATGGTATCATCGACGCCCACAGCGTATACCGCACCCGCTAAAATATCCTTTTGAGATTCATCAATCAGTACGGTGTCGCCATCCTTTATTTCAGGTTCCATACTGTTACCGAAAATGTCCATTAAAACCATTTTGCTCATATTTCCCTTGGTAATCAACCAGTCCTTTCGGAAACCGTAATATCCTTTAATTTCAGATCCGATTTCAAAAGATCCGCCACCGGCGCTCAAACGCGCTTTAACCTTCGGAACATTTTTAAAAACCGAATCGTCCGCAGCCGATGCTTTCAGAAAGGTCGGACCTGAGCCTGTTTCAATCCAGTCAGGATTTAAACCGAATATGCGATATAACTGCAGTATCCATTTATCCGGAATAGAATCTTTTTTTCGGGCTTGCGTAATCGCCGACCGGTTAATCTTCAAAGCAGATGCCAATTCTGTTTGCGAAGCGATGCCCGTGGCATCGAAAACCCTTTGCAAAAAAGATTCGAATCGATAAGCGACCATTTTATTTCTCCGTTATTATGAATCGAAACCGGGGGTGTTTATTTTATTAAACACACTGCTTAATAAATTGCAACAATTTTTTTTAAAAAAATGCATCGCCCACAAAAAAATCATCGCCAATACCGCGCGGCTGCGCGTCTTTATGGAAAAAAAGCTGTCTGGCGGCGATTCCCGTTACTTTTTCTTTGCCTGTTTTTTTATTCGTAAAAGGCCGGGACTGTTGTGAAAATACATGAGCGGAGAAAAATATCCCGCAGCAATAAAATATTTTTCGAGATCATCGAAAAGAACGGGCCGGTCGGGCCATCGGTACTGTTTTTCACGCTGTTTCAATTGTTGCCAGACTTTATCCGCCAGTGGTTTTTCACTGAATACCGCTTCTTCAGCCGGGTCACAAAGAAACATTTCGCAGATGATCGGCTTAATTCTCCACATACATCCATGAATGTCAAGGTATATGCATTTGAAGCCGGTATTGGGTTTAACCAGCGCCGCCGATAAAGCCCTGATCTCCGATTCTTCCGATACCAGTACGTTCACCACCATGTCCGCGAAAAAGGTGATGATACCTTCACGGGAACAGCAGGCGCTGACCTTGCTTTGGTAACATTTCAGGGTACAGATATTTTCAAAATGTTCGCCAAGGAATGCGTCCACCGTGTTGCGAAACATCAGATAATCGGAAATCTGCGATAAAAGCCGCTGCTTTTCCTGTTTTGAAATCGTTTTAAGATGACGATGCACCATATTCAGCGTTTCTAACTGCTCTTTCTGATACGAACTCATAAATTCCTTCCAAAAATATTTCTCATTTTGATGGCGTCATTTTTTTTATCATTATTTTAAATGTTTTCCAAGCAATGATATTGAAAATGTAGGCCCGGATCCGGGGACGGGGAACCAAAATCTCACGGGTCAAAAACGGCGGCTGGTTCCATTTCTATTGACCCTTTCCATAATAATGGGATAAAAGTCGAGAAATATAAAAATCAGACAAAGATGCTCGGCACCCCCCAAGCAATGGATCCGTGCCATAAAGTGCGCGGTCTGCGGGAACATGCCGATATAACTTTATTGATAATACCTGTTTTGCAGGTCAACATATCGGAAAAACAATATGAAAAAGAGCTTAACTCAACCATTATTCAGACACCCCAGTCTTGTAGTGGCGCCTTGCAAATTCGGTCATGGCGTGTTCACTACCGCCTATATTCCGGCCGATACGACGGTGGAAGAATGCCATCATTTGCGTATCAGAGAAAAAGACTGTGCCGGTATTTTAGACGACTATGTGTATCATTTGGAACCGGATGATGAGGATACAAAAGCGGCTGCCGAATATTATTCGCTGCCGTTGGGGTGCGGAAGCATTTATAACCACGCCGAAAACCATAACATTGAATATTGGCATGATACTCAGAGAGACCTCATCATTTTCTACACCACTACAGACGTAGCAGCCGGCGAACAGCTTTTTATTAATTATGGTAAAGATTGGTGGAAAACGCGTGAACGCAAGCCCGATAACAACCAATGACACTGTCTTTCGACGACACCAACATTTCAACGGAGATATATGATGGTATCCCGTTACAATATCCATTGAAACAGTACGTAACCCTGTTTAGATTTTATAGAAACAGGTAGATTTGAGCAGGTTGACGGAATAAATTGTTTTTGATATTTGGTAAAGAGTTTGACGGATTTCGGTTGTTTCTTTTTTTGAAATGTGTTCGTTCTGTTCACAATTTAAATGGTTACATACCCGGAATCGTAAAATAATGTGACTTATGAGACTGATCCTCAACATCATCCTTTTAATCGCAACTTTGGTTGCATCTTATGCCGAATATGCTTATTTCGCTGTCATACCGCCTGAACTAGACAAAACTGCGCCTTTCACCATCCGGTCTCAAGGATATTTTACTTTCGACCAGAACAAAGCGCTTGGCGGCAGGCGCGATATCGCCCTTTCCAGGTATATCCCTTTATATACTTATCTCCCGGGTATCACTGATAAAGTTCAAAAAAACATGGAGAGTCTGATAAAAGAGATCTCATTCCTCCAGGAACAAAAGCCCCTTACCGGGCAGGAACTGGTTGATTATCTTCATGAAGCATTCGGGTTGAAAATCGGGAGAAGCCAGGCGAACAGATTCCTTGAATATCCGAATCTAAAAAATCTTTTGAACGGCATCCTGACCCTCGAAAAAAGTATTATGGAAAATATCATTGCAAAAAATCAGGAGCCGTATAAAGGCAAACAGGCCATAGAGGTGCTCCATCCAAAACCAAAAGGGATTGTATCCCATCCCACCAATGAAGTGCTGACCATACAACAGGCTCGTCTGATGTTGCGGGAAAAAGCCAACCAATTATTTTACGAGGTCAATAAAAACGTATTAAATCCTGTCATAGAGATTTCGCAGACGACGCTGTTGCCGAACTTGAAATATGACCAAAAAGAGAATAACCGCCGAATCGAAGAAATCATGAGACGGTATCCCTCCAAAGTCATACATTACAATCCCGGGGATATCCTCGTACCCTTTCATAAAATAATCACGGAAGAGGATCTGCTCCTGATCGACTCATATCTCAAATTCGCTCAAAACAATCTTTACGACATGACACTTTGGATATTTGTCATCACGTTGCTGATTATTATATTCAATGACATGTTCATTTTAAAGATCTTAAGTTCCGGACAGCGGAAAACACTGTCTTACCGTCCGATTCTCTTTTTGTTGATTATCAGTGTTTTTCTTTTCAAATCCTGTCTGCTATTCACGCCGTTTCCCATCTATTTCGTTCCTTTCGCGCTGATCCCGCTTGTCATCATTCTTTTGAATCATGGAAGGGTCGCCGCCACCTGGTCTGTGGTAACCGGCGCAATACTGATGACAATCATTTCAACAGAGACCTTTCAGATATTTCTTTTTTTCGCGATCGGGGGTTTGGCGGCCGTGTTGCTCTCTCTTAAAATACAAAAACGCATTCATGTTCTGGTCTCTTCGTTCATCGTGGGAATTATCAATGTAATCGTGCTGTCGGCTTTTTCAGCGCAGTGGCAAAACATTATGCCTCTGTTGGGAAAATCGAGTGAACTGTGGTTGTCCTTAAAGGCTCTGGTGTCGGACAAGAATCTTTCCGGGAGTATCGGGTGGGCTTTTGCGGGAGGTATTCTATCAGGGCCCTTTGCGCTATTGATACTGCCGGTGCTCGAGGTCGGCCGCCATGCCACCTCAAACTTTAAACTCGCAAAGTATGCCGATCTGCAGCATCCTCTTTTAAAAGACCTTTTTGCTAAAATTCCGGCAACGTATCAGCATAGCATGACAATGGCATCCCTTGCTCAGGCCGTGGGAGAAGCGGTCGGCGCCAATACGCTTCTTTTGAGAACGGGCGCTTACTATCATGATATCGGTAAGATGGCGGAACCCATGTTTTTTTCCGAAAACCAATCCGGCGGCGAAAATCCCCATGACAAAATGGACCCGGCGGAAAGTGCCAGAATTATTATCAGTCATGTAAAACACGGCGAACAGATAGGCAGGGAAATGGGGATTCCCGAGGTTATTGTGGACCTTATCAAACAGCACCATGGTACGCTGTTTGTCGAATTTTTTTACAACAAGGCGATTAAGGCAAATAACGGTTCCAAGCCTCGCAAAAAGGATTTTCGGTATCCGGGACCAAAGCCTCAAACCCTGGAAGCCGCGATATTGATGATAGTCGATTCGGTCGAAGCCACTTTCAGATCCATGGAAGCACCTTCACAAGAGCAAATTGAAAGAATGATCCTTCTTAACATTGTAAAACGAATCGCCGACGGTCAGTTCGACGAATGCAATGTCTCTACCCGAGATATCGCAACGATTGTCGAAATCCTGACCCATTCAATAGAGGCCACATTCCACTCTCGGATTACATACCCATGGCAGGACAAAAAATAAGCGCAATCATATGTCCGGGCGGTTATCTTTCTTAAAACTTTCTTTCTGCAACCCCAGTCGCTTCATCTTGTTGTAAAGCGCCCGGGTATGAATTCCTGCAATCTTGGCTGACCGGCCGACTCGCCCCCTGGTTTCCTTCAGTACCATCTCAAGGTACAAGCGCTCCGCCTGATCCACTACTTCCCGGCAAACCTCCGGAAGCGTCTTATCCTTCCAGGATGACATTGTCATTTCATCCGGATGGACGATCCCCTTTGAAAATTGCACCGGCTCGTGAAAGATATAGGGTAAATCTTTCAATGAGATCTTTTCGGACTGGCACAACAGCATGGCCCGCTCAATAACGTTCATCAGTTCCCGGACATTCCCGGGCCAATCATATTGGCCGAGGGCTTTCATAGCTGCTTCCGTCACCCCTGTGACATCCTTTCCGATCTTTTGCTGGTAATATTCGATGAACCGGTGGGCCGTCGCGGGAATATCTTCTTTATGCTTTCGAAGCGGCGGAAGTGTAAGCATAATCACGCTGAGCCGGTAATAAAGATCTTTACGAAAGTGTCCGTTCTCCACCAAATCTTCCAGGTTTTGATTGGTCGAAGCAAGAACACGTATATCAACCCAAAGAGGACGCTCGCTTCCCAGCGGCTGCACTTCATAATCCTGGAGCACACGTAGCAGTTTGGCTTGAAGGTGAAGGGGCATTTCGCCGATTTCGTCCAAAAATATAGTCCCGCCGTGGGCCATTTCAAAAGCCCCTCGCCGGGATCGGACGGCGCCGGTATATGCTCCCTGCTCATGTCCGAAAAGCTCACTTTCCAGAAGGTGTTCGGGCAACGCCGCCGTGTTGACTGCAACAAACGGCCCGGCGGATCGAGGGCTTTCGGAATGGATGGCCTTGGCCAGATGCTCTTTGCCGACACCGGTTTCTCCTAAAAGCAGCAGCGGAGAATTGCTGGGTATTATTTTCCAGACCTCCTCCATAAACATCTGCATGGTTCTGCTTTCTGAAATAAAATCACTGATTTTGGGAGACGTGTGGCCTCTTGCATTCAAACGGTTTTTCTGGATAAACTGACGCCGGGACTCCACGGTGGATTCGATAGCCTCAATCAGGCTTTTTTTCGACACCCCGCTATACAGCACCACATCCGCGCCGGCAGCCACCAGTTTGGCATGCTCTTCCGATGAATCACTGTCATGAAGAACAACCGTGGTCGGCGTTTCAGGCAGTTCATTGAGCATTGAAATGCTGTATTCGGTTTTGGGAGGAATGAGTGATTCACTGATGACAATGATATCACCGCAGCTACGGATCACATTTTGCCATGGTGTCTTTGCGTGACTGCAACTCTCTACACGAATATCGGCCTCTTGAAAACGCCCTTCCACGTATGTTTGCAGGCTTTTACTTTTAATCGCCAAAACCAACCGTATTAGCATCGTGTTGATCTCCCTAAATAAAGAATTTAAATTCCGATTTTTAATCTTTTACATGACATCGAGACAGGATGTTGGAAGTTATTCTTTAAAATTTTAATATAGCAATATTAACTTGTGGTTATGTTTGTTTTTAACGTACACGAAACCATTGTCAATTCAAGAGGTATTGAAAAAAGATGACTTAGGGGGATTTTGCCATCCGATATTTCAGCACATTAATGCCCATTATTATTTTTTTCAAGTATTATTATGCTCAAATAACTTATTATCGGTATTATGATACTTATTTTTATCAAACGTCAAGGGTTCAAACCAATACAATCGACAATATCGTTAATGAATACAAACCATTATCCATATATGTCGTTTTGGCATAAAACATGCTTAGCCGTTTATCAATTATTGAGAAAAAAATACAGGAGGAACACTAAATGACTCAAGTTGCGATGATAAAAACGCCTTTAGAATCAGTGGCCACTGAACACGTATCGGCGACGGATGTTCAGCCGCTCTGGGGGATCGCCTCGGCCATCGATATTTACAACTGCGATCCGGATAAAATCCGGGACGATAAAACCATTCGCAGATTCGTGGCCGAGTTGTGTGACCTTATCGAAATGAAACGCTTCGGGGAGACCCAGGTCGTTCATTTCGGTGAAGACGAACGCGTAGCCGGCTATTCGATGGTTCAGCTTATCGAAACGTCTCTCATTTCCGCCCATTTTGCCAATCTCACCAATACCACCTATCTGGACGTCTTTAGTTGTAAACCTTATGATCCGGACGTGGTCCGGGAATTTGCCCAAGACTTTTTCGGCGGGACCCACAGCATTTTAAACGTAACTTTGAGGCGGTAATATGGATACAGTGCGTATATTTCAAGATCCTGATATTTGCCATAAACTCTGGGAACGGTTTTGGCCGAAGGATTGTATTTTCGATCTGTGGCCGGTTAGGGCCTGTTTCATGGAACACTATCGTCGGCCGCTTTATTTTATGTTGGCGGATAGAGATTATCGGGAATCTCGTCTTTTGGCCCTCACCTGGATCGAAGAAGAAGGGGTTTTCGGTCACTTCCCGGGAGAAACATGGCAGGGAAAAACGTGGCTCGAGCAAAACAAAATCGCCGGTACTGGAAGGCGCCCCATTCAAATGTTGGCGGACCGTTTGCCGGATAAATGTTTCGTTCGTTATATCGACGGTGATTTTCTTCCTGCTTGGGAAAGTGATGTCTCCGTAGATGAAACCGGATATCTCTTCTTTCCGAAACAGTATGACTTTTCATTCGAAAATTACAAGAATGCTTTTCCAAGAAAATCCCTCAAAAAGATCGAGCGGGAAATCAATGGGCTTCATGGGCAAAAAGTCGTTTTTCGCCACAACCATATGGCCGATGCCGGCCGGATGTTTGAGATGAACCTTTCGGCATTTGGAGAAACATCGTACTTTTATGACCGACGGTTTTTCAATGCATTTGTCGACCTCCTTTCCTTTCTCGATCAAAATAATCTTCTCCGGCTGACCTCGGTAACCGTCGGCGGCAAATTGGCTGCCGTGGATGTCGGCACCCTGTGGAACAACACCTATACGATCCTGGCCGGGGGAACTGATCCGGATTTTCCCGGGGTTGCCAAACTGATCAATTTTCATCACATCGAGTGGGCATGTCTCCGCCGCCTGGCCGCCGTAGATTTTCTCTGCGGCGATTTCAACTGGAAGTCGAGATTCCGTTTGCAACCGCGTCCCCTATACAAAATTTGTTCGCCGGAACTTGATGCCGTAACAGGATTTCATGCCAACGAGAGGGCGTTGAGCTGTGCGGTCTGAGAACCGTTTGCTGGTGGTGGGAACGACTTCGGATTATATTGACTGGATCCGCAGCACCTGTCCCCAAAGAGCCCTTTTTATCACCGACCCATTCGTGCGATCCAATGCACGAGAGCCTGCTCCCGCAATCCATGAAGAAGTACTCTGTGAACTGACGGATAACGAACCCGTCCTAAAGACGGTGACGCGTCACCTAAAACGTTGGGGCCTACGGGCGGACGGCGTCGCATGCTTTGACTGCGAATCCATGGCTTTGGCGGCATTACTGGCTCAGGATTTTTCCGCAGACTTTGCATCTTTATCAGCGGTCAACAACTGCCGGGACAAGCTCGTCTCAAAAATACTCTGGCAGAAAAATGGAATCGGCACCCCTCGAATTGCACCGGCCCGCAACATTGAAGATGTCATTGATTTTTTTTCAACCTTGGCCCGAGATTGCGTACTCAAGCCCCTTACCGGCAGCGGCAGCGAACTGGTCTTTCACTGCAAAAACGAAAAAGAATGTCGCCGGGCATTCACCGTCATTCAAGACGGCCTTCGGCAGCGAAAAAATCACCGCCTTTACAAAGGTAATTCCTATGATTCGCCCCCGATAATTGTCGAGGAGTTTGTCAATGGTTCGGAGTTTTCATGTGATTTTTTTATGGATGAAGAAGCGGTGACACTGATCCGACTGGCGAAAAAAATTCCGTCATCTTTCGGCCCTTTCGGCATCACCATGGGGTATGTGCTCGTCGACGCCCTGCCCCAAGGCATAGATCTTCGAATGTTTTGTCAATATCTGGCCCGTGCAGCCGGCGTTCTTGGAATAAAAAGATCCATTTGTATGGCTGACTTTGTGGTGCGCGGGGGCGACATTGTTCTGCTTGAGATGGCTCCCCGGCCGGGAGGAGACTGTCTTCCGGCGCTGATCCGCAATGCGCTTCAATTGGATATCCTCGCCCTGACCCTCGACGCGGCCCAAAAACGTCCGCTGCGTATCGGCTCGTTCCGACCGTCCCGACCCTTTGCGGGCGTGCGTATCCATGCCACGCAGGGCGGCATTTTCAAACGCATCAATTTTGCTTCCGTGGAACAAAATCCGCGGATAAAAGAAATTCATATCTTGCGACACCCCGGCGATATCATCCGCATGCCGCCTGAAGATTACGATTCTTTTGTTTTGGGAAATATCATTTTCACTCCCGAAAACGCCATGGATCTTATGGGCGAGTGCCGCCGGCTTCTGGATATGATAGACGTGGAGATCGAATCACCATGACGCGCTTGACACCTCAGAACATAGACCCATCCATGCATTCCGAAGAAATGCCGCTGCTTCCGCGGGAAGAGCTGATGCCCTTCATCGAGCACTATTTCAACCGGCGGAAGGCCTATCTCAAACAACTCAAAAATCACGTTTCTTTCCTATATGTGTTGGAGCCCGACGTATTGCTTCGGCGGGCGGCTCAGTTTAAAACAGCCTTTCGCCGGGAATTGCCCGATTCGGACTTCTACTACGCTGTCAAAAGTAACAATCATCCCGAGGTCGCTCGAACTCTTCTGAAATCAGGTTTCGGCCTGGATGTATCCAGCGGTTTGGAGTTACAGACGGCCATCGATGTCAACGCAAAGGAAATTGTTTTCAGCGGGCCCGGAAAAATGCCCCAAGAACTGGCGTTGGCTGTACGAAACAGCCGTCGGGTGACGGTCCTGCTGGACAGCTTCGGCGAATTGCATCGACTGGAAAAGGCAGCCGCAGTCCTAAAAACAAAGGTGCGCGCCGGTGTAAGGCTGACCACCAATTCCGACGGCCTGTGGCGAAAATTCGGAATACCGCCTGATCAGCTCGACGAATTCTGGCGAACCGCTCGGACGTGCCCGCATATATCTCTAAAAGGGATTCAGGTTCATACCAGTTGGAATCTAACGGCAACGTCCCAAACGGACACCATCGCCCTTTTGGGCGAGCTGCTTTCGCGCATGCCGGAAATTCTCAACGAAAACCTGGCATTTATCGACGTTGGCGGCGGCTACTGGCCCCGGCAGGGCGAATGGCGCCATCCATCGGCAGCGCCGCAGGAGATGCTTCAGAAGACGAGCAGGCATTTGTCTGATGAATCGAAGATTCATCTTCGATTCCCGGCAGAACCCATTGAAGTTTTTGCTCAAAAAATCGGACAGGCGATAAAACGCCATATCTTTCCCCTGACGTCTTGCAGAATTTACTTTGAGCCGGGCCGCTGGATCTGCAACGATGCGATGCATCTATTAATGACCGTCGTCGACCAAAAGGGAGAGGATCTGGTCATCACGGATGCCGGCACCAACGCCGTGGGATGGGAGCGTTTTGAAACCGATTATTTCCCCGTCCTGAATTTGACGCGCCCTGCCTTGACGGAAAAGCCCTGCTACATCCTCGGTTCGTTGTGCACCCCCCATGATGTATGGGGATTCAGCTACTTCGGCCGGGACATCCGTGTGGGGGACGTGCTCATGATCCCTACCCAGGGCGCATATACTTACAGCCTACGGCAAAATTTCATCAAACCCGTGCCCGAGGTTGTGATCATGTAAATGTCTTTCTCTTTCTCCGTGGTTCAATGACGAGCAGATTGTCGTCGTAGGTCACGACGCCAAGCATAATGGAACAAACCAATCGATAGATGTTGACTTCATACTGCTGGCCTGAAGAAACAGGGTTCGGCTTAAGGGGATCGGCGATGAGCACATTGCGCGACATCTTGTCATACCCGGCAAGCACGACAAAGTGCCCGGTTGATTCTCCACGAATATCATCATAAACAAGACGAAGACCTTCAACATACTCACGAGAACATTTATAAAGGTATGTGGCGTTTAATCCCGTCAAAACAGGTACTTCTCGTTTTAGATACTTTCGTATCAAACCCGGCGTAAGCTCCCGAAACCGGAGCCGCCCGCCGAGTTCCAGGTATTTCAAATACCCGTGCGTCGCTGTGTTGAACAAGGGATCATCACGCTTGTACCTAAGCTGCAACTTAAGTTTATCGGAAATATCAGGACCGTCGGGGACAAACCACGTGGGATCAAAAAGCTTGAGGTTGTAGGTATAAATCGTCGCTTTATAGCCGCGGCGCAAGGCATGACAGGCCAGATAAACAGCCAATGTGCCGCCGTCTTCCAAATCCGTCACCTCCGAAATAATCTGATTTAAGTGAACGGGATCACCAAAATAGCGATAAATTGCATGGAGGCAGGTCGGGCCGCAAGTGCTGTCATCCGGTTGTGGAGATATGTCCAAATACAGTTTCATATACTTTCATACGCGGTTGAATGTAACATTAATCGATATAACATCCGTCCCCGCTTATGCTTTATGTTCGTTTTTTCCCCTGCAAACGCCGCAAATGCTGCAGGATTCCACGGGACAAGGGGGCGAAGATTTGCCCTGAAGTGCTCTTTTATACTCGGTTTTAAGAAAAGATTTCCTGATACCGTGATCGATAAAGTCCCAGGGAAATAATTCATCCAGTGAACGCTCTCTGAGAACATAGAAATCAGGGTTTATGGGAGAAGATTTCAAGGTTTTGGGCCAGTTGCCCTGGTGGGTATTTGCCAGCGACAACATTTGTGCAACCCTGCGGTCCCCCCGCGCCAGCAGTCCCTGAATATAAGCCCACCGCGGAATATCCGCATGGACGCGAACATTTGCCACCCTTTTCAGAGCGTTTTTAACTTTCTTTATCTTCTCTTTAAGCAAATGAATATCATCCATCTTCACCCATTGAAACGGTGTAAACGGTTTCGGAACAAAGCTGTTCAAACTGACGGTGATCTCTCCCATGCGTTTTTTGGCCCGGCTCGATGTGAGGAATTGATGCTTTATTTTTTTGCAAAGGGCCGAAATCGCTTCAACATCGTCCATGGTTTCAGTGGGCAGGCCGACCATAAAATAGAGCCTTATGTTAAGGATGCCGGCGGTGACAATCTGTTCGACCGCTTGGAGGATGTCGGTTTCTTCGATCCCCTTGTTGATGACCTTTCGCATCCGTTCTGATCCCGCATCCGGCGCAATGGTAGCGGTTTTGGCTTTGCTTTTCTTGAGCACCGATAGGAGTTCGGGCGTCAGCGCATCCGCCCTAAGGGAGCTGAAAGACACTCGGGTATTTTTCCCCAATTTTTCACCGCAGATCTTCTCAAGGTCCGGCAGATCCGATACTGCGGCGCCGACAAGCCCTATTTTGCCTGTCTTTGAAACACCCTGATCCATGCATTCCTTTAGCAGAGAAAAGGGCCTGAACCTTGGCGGTCTATAGACAAATCCCGCGGCGCAGAACCTGCAACCATGGGCACACCCCCTGCTGACTTCAATAAGAAACGTGTTGTCGAAAATGGTATCGGATGTGATGATGGCGCTGCAGGTTGGCGTTTGGGAAAGATCTTTGACGTACTGGCGCTCAACTTTGTCCGGAACATCGGATATGGGTTCAAACGCGCCGAGGGTGCCATCCGGATGGTATGATGCGTTGTATAATGAAGGGATATAAGCACCGGGAACATCTCTGGCAAGGATATTCAAGCAAGTCTTTCTGTTACGGGCAAGTACGTCCGGAGAGAATGTCGTCAAAAAATTCGGCAGAACAGCCTCGGCTTCACCGATAAGAAAGCAATCGATAAACGGCGCCAGGGGCTCCGGATTTAAAAAAAAAGCAACTCCCCCGGCAATCACGAGGGGGTGGGGGCCTTCTCTATCTTTGGATTGCAGGGGGAGCTTTGCTTTTTCGAGAATGGTCAGGAGGTTGGGGAAATCATTCTCATATGACACCGAAAATGCTACAAGGTCAAAGGCGCGAATATCATTCCCGGATTCTACAGTGGTGACACGTCCGGTCGCAGTCCGTCCGTCATCATCCGGGAGAAACGACCGCTCGCATAACACATCTTCATATGAATTGACGAGTTCATATACCGCCTGAAAACCGAGATTGGACATGCCGACATGATACGTATTGGGATAGATCAACGCGACCTTGACACGTTTTGTCCATTTTTTTCGGATGCCGCCGGTTTCGCTTGCCGTGACCTTCCTGTGAAATTTACGGGGTGCCCGTACCATGCATCGTTATCATCCATTTCTAGTCTGCCTTTCTCCGTAAAAACGTCGGGACATCCAGATTCGCAAGATCGGCATTGTCGATGACAATACCTCTGTATCCTCTGTAAGTGCTGCCGCCCGATTCACCCACTGCATGCTTTCGACGGATAAAGGTCGGTTCGTCATAATCTACCGCATCGTTAAAATCTTCAGCCGTAATATCTCTGACCCTGCCTCTGAGTTCTGTTTTTACGCCGGTTTCAGGCCCCGAATCGATCCCGGTTGCAATGACGGTGACCCGCATCTCATTGCCGAGGTTGTCGTCTACGGCGGTTCCCCATATAATGTCGGCATCTTCACCGACTTCATTATAAATTCTGTCGGACGCCTCAGTCATCTCCTCCATCGTCAAATCGGTATTACTGGTGATGTTCATCAATACGCCCTTGGCGCCGGAAATGGAGATGTCTTCCAGCAGGGGATGGGAGATAGCCCTTTCGGCGGCTTCCAGCGCCCGATTTTCTCCGCTGGCAATGCCGATGCCCATAATGGCCATCCCGGCTTTGGACATAATGGTTTTAACATCGGCAAAGTCAAGATTGATCAATCCCGGCATCATGATAAGATCCGTAATCCCTTTGACGGAATGGAGCAGCACTTCATCGGCTTTTTTGAACATATCGATCATTCTGGCATTTTTAGATGCAAGTCCCCTTAGCCGATCGTTGGGGATGGTGATAACCGTATCGGCTGTTTGCTTGAGCATATTAATGCCGTCTTCAGCCTGTTTGGCCCTTTTCTTACCTTCGAATGAAAACGGTTTGGTCACCACCGCCACGGTCAAGATGTCGATTTCCTTACAGAGCTCAGCGATAACCGGCGCCGCACCCGTTCCGGTACCGCCGCCGAATCCCGCTGTAATGAACACCATATGGCTGCCGGTCAATGCATTTTTAATGGTCTCGGCATTTTCCAGCGCCGCTTCACGTCCGATTTGAGGGTTTGCGCCTGCGCCGAGACCCTGGGTGAGCTGTTCGCCGATCTGGAGCCTGAGCGATGCCTTGGAAACCTCAAGGGCCTGAGAATCTGTATTGGCGGCAATAAATTTTACGCCGTGAAGCTTGGATTCAATCATGTTGTTGATGGCATTCCCCCCTGCGCCGCCAACGCCGATCACCATGATCTTAGCAAAATTATCATTTTCTATCAAAGTAAAGGTCATGTCCCCCACCTCCTGTTCATGTTTTTTGTTTGTAAGTGTTCAGGCCCTTGAAATAAATCGATTTATCTCCAAAAACCAAAACGTCTGCTCGTTCTTAAATTCCGGGCGGTCCCCGTGTCCACCCGGAAATGCGCCTGCCGATGTTACATCATCTCATGTCATATAACCTCCTTGAACCACTTTTTCATTCGGACCATGACCCGGTTGAAAATGTTGGTGTCACGAATCCTGAATTTCTTTTTCGGTTGATTTCTGGCGCCGTACAAAACAAGCCCGACACCGGTGGCATACATCGGATTGTTGACGACATCCGTAAGACCGCTGATCCCTCTGGGTGTCCCCAGGCGGGTCGGCAGATCGAAAACCGCCTCCGCAACATCTGTAACCCCCTCCAAAAGGGATGAGCCGCCGGTTAACACAATACCGGAAGTAATGATGTTTTCCATTCCGGCCCGAAAGACTTCTCTTTTGATGAGCGTGAAAATTTCTTCCATGCGGGGTTCCAGTATTTCACCCAGGATTTGCCGTTGAAGCTTTCTGGGTTTGCGTCCCCCCATACCGGGGACTTCGATGGTTTCATCGCCGCTGATGTTCTGGGAAATACAGGTACCGTATTTTTTCTTGATCTTTTCCGCATCGGCCATGGACGCACGCAGGCCGATACTGATATCGTTCGTCAGATTACTGCCGCCGAGGGCCAGAACAAATGTGTGCTTGATGTTTTTCCCGGAAAAAATGGCAAGATCGGTGGTGCCCCCGCCAAGGTCCAGCAGTGCCGTCCCAAGATCCTTTTCTTCATCAGTCAGCACGGCTTCTCCAGAAGCAAGGGGCTCCAAAACGATATCGCACACATCGAGCCCCGAACGATTGGCGCATTTCACAATGTTATGGGCGGATGTCACGGCGCCGGTTACGATATGAATCTTGGCTTCCAGCCGAACCCCGGACATCCCCACCGGATTCTGAATTCCGCCCTGGTCGTCGATCATGAACTCCTGGGGGATCACATGAATGACTTCGCGATCCATGGGAATTGCGACGGCCCGCGCGGCATCGATGACGCGGTCCACATCCTGCTGAGTGACTTCCGGTCCCTTGATCGCGACGATGCCTCGACTGTTAAACCCCATGATATGACCGCCTGCAATCCCGGCATATACGGATGAAATTTCACATCCTGCCATAAGTTCCGCCTCTTCAATGGCTTTTTGAATCGATTCCACGGTGGACTCGATATTGACGACCACGCCTTTTCGAAGCCCGATGGAGGGATGTGTCCCGATACCGACGACATTTATTTTATCCCCGGCCACTTCACCAACCACGGCACATATTTTAGTCGTTCCGATATCGAGTCCGACGATAATATTTCCATGTCCCTGCATCTTAAACCTCCTTACGGCCCTTTTCAGCGGATTCTATTTTCGCAGGATTTACGACGATGCGATTCAAGTTGTTAAGATCAATGGATTCAAGGTGTGAAAAACCACCATCTTTTTCCAGATAAAAAAGAACATCTTTGAGCATGGCATACTTGTTCGGATAATCATTGTATCCGATTTTTATCTCCTTGATATGATCAAATGCATAAATGGTAAGACCCATTTCACGGTCCACATCGATTCTTTTGATTGTTTTACATGGAAGAATACTTCCGGATTTTTGCCCGAGTGCCAGTACCTTCATGACGGCTTCAAAGGGAGCGCTTCTCGGCTCGCCCTTGATATTGATATCCGAAAATTCGAGACCGCTGATGACCGGCAAGTGACAGTGGTCCGATGCATCCATTTCTTTGAATATTTCCCCTTGGGTATTGATGATAAATTTTCGACCGAGATCGAGGATCGCGAGCGGGTCCTGCTCCTTTATTCTGATATCGATTCCGGAGGGAAGATCTCTGGAAACCTGTGCATCTTCAATCCATGGTTGTGCGAGCAACCGTTTCCTGACTTTTATCAGATTGACCGAGAAAATATTAACGCCGTTGGTGATCATTGCCTGCTGCAAAACCTTCTCTTGTGTAAGACGATGGATGCCGGTGACCTTCAAGGCTTTGGCCTTGAAATAATTGCACTGTGTTAATAAATCGTAGCTAAACACAAAAAACAGGCTGACAAAAAGCAACGCTCCGCCGACAGTTGCCAGTTTCATCCCGAAGACCAGGCGTTTTAACAGTTTGTTGCGCTTTATGGCAGCGCTGTTTTTGTAATAATTTTTTCGGACTTTTTTACGCACCAACAACCTTGACCTCTCTTTCCAGATGAATATTGAACTTTTTTAATACGGTATCCTCCGTTAGATCGATCAGCGCCAGAAAGTCGGCGGCCGATGCATTTCGACGATTAATAAAAAAATTGGCGTGTTTCGAGGAAATTTCCGCCCCACCGACGGATTTTCCTTTTAACCCGGCCGTCTCGATGAGCTGACCCGCGGTCGGCCCGGTACCGGGATTTTTAAAAACACATCCGGCGCTGGGAAAACCAATGGGCTGTTTTCTTCGGCGCGCCATGATGATTTCTCTGGCCGTTTTCTTCAGCTTTTCAGGATCCGAAGGATAAAAGAAAAATCGACCGTTTAATATAATCACCTGATCCTTGTGACCATCCGTCAATACAGGATCCCAGGAAAGCTTTCGATACGCAAAATCAATCGCTTTTCTTTCAATCCGGCATGTCTTTCCCGAAGGCAGAAGAACATCTATGGACTCGAGCACATTTTCCATGGAACCATAGGAAGTCCCTGCATTCATTTTAATGCCGCCGCCGACGGTTCCGGGAATACCCAGGGAAAAGTTCATGCCTTTTAAACCTCGCTTCAGGGCATAAGAACACAGCCCCGCCAGATTTGCGCCTGCCATTGCCGTAACCAAAACCGCGTCCGTATGGGGACCGGTTTCTTCGATCGTCTTTAAACATTTTGTCAATACGATCACGACACCGCGAATACCGGCGTCTTTAACCAAAAGATTGGTGCCTCTGCCGATGATCAGATAAGAAAGCCTTTTCTCCCCGGACCAGTTGATCAAGACCTGAAGATCTTCAACGGTTTCAGGCGCCGCAAAGACTTCCGCAGGGCCGCCGATTTGCAGAGAAGTGTGTTTGGACATCGGTTCTTCAAAGCTGACGCTGTTTTTAAAACGACTCTCAAGCCATCTGATTGAATCCGTGTCAAGCGCCATTACCGCTATGTCCTTTCACAGTGCTTCCAGCAGCATTTCGCCGACTTTCCAAACATCTCCGGCACCCAGTGTCAGGAGAATATCATTGGCGATCAACGTTTTTTTTAAATACGAAACCGCATCTTCAAGCCCATCCATGTAGACAACATCCTTATGCCCGTGATGCTGTATTTCCTCGAACAAGGAAATGCCTTTTACCCCTTCGATCTTTTCTTCTCCCGCGGCATAAATGGGCAGAACCACCAAAAGGTCCGACTGGTAAAATGCCCGGGTAAAGTCTTCGAACAGCGCCCGGGTGCGCGTATATCGATGGGGCTGAAACACCACCACGATCCGTTTGCCCGGCCAGCATTCCCTTGCGGCCTGGAGCGTGGCCTTGATTTCAGTGGGATGATGACCGTAATCGTCAACCACGGTAATACCTTTCTTTTCTCCTTTAATTTCCAGCCGGCGTTGGACCCCTTCCGCGGTTTGAAGCGCCGATTTTATCAAATCAAAGGGGATTTCTAGCTCAAAGCCCACCGCGATACTGGCCAGCGCATTGTAAACATTATGGATTCCCGGAAGATTCAAGATGATTTTACCCATTGTTGTTCCCAGGTGATCCACCATGAAAGTGCTCCTTAATCCATCAAAAACCACGTCTCTTGCTTTAAAATCAGCCTGGGTACTCATCCCGTAAGTCGTAAACCGCTTTTTCACTCGGGGTATCAACGACTGAATCGGCTCATTGTCGAGACAAAGCACCGCCAGTCCATAAAAGGGTATTTTGTCGATAAAGCTCAGAAAAACGTCCTTGATATGATCCAGATCGCGATAAAAGTCGAGATGTTCTCGATCGATATTGGTGACCACGGCAATGGTCGGAGATATTTTCAAAAAAGAGCCGTCGCTTTCATCGGCTTCGGCCACGATGAAATCCCCTTCGCCCAAAAGGGCATTGGAACCGATGCTTTTGAGTTTGCCGCCGATCACCACGGTGGGATCAAGCCCGCCTTTTCCCAGCACGGCCGCCACAATCGAAGTGGTGGAGGTTTTGCCGTGAGCGCCGGCAATGGCCACGCTGTACTTTAAACGCATCAGCTCCGCCAGCATCTCCGCCCTGGGGATAACAGGGATTGACGCTCTATGCGCCGCAACAACCTCGGGATTTTCAGCGCCGACGGCCGACGATACGACAACGACATCGGCCTTTTGAACATGTTCTTCACTATGGCCTTTGAATACACTGCCGCCGAGGCTCTCCAGGCGCCGGGTAATATCTGAATGACTGATATCGGAGCCGGACACCTTATAGCCGAGATTGAGCAAAAGCTCGGCGATTCCGCTCATCCCGATGCCGCCGATCCCCACAAAGTGAATATGGTATTTTTTTAGAAACATAAGCACTTCACATCTGGTAATTAAGAAATCAACTCATAACAATCATCCACGATTATCGCCGCCGCATCGACACGCCCAAACCTTTTGCACCGGGCCCCCATTTGTCTCAAAGCTTCCGGATGCCGCGCATAATAATTGATCCGCTGTGCCAGGACCTTGACGCTGAGATCTTTTTCTTCAATCATCTCGGCAGCCCCCGCCCTTACGAGAGCCTGGGCGTTTAGCACCTGATGATTATCCGCTGCAAAAGGAAACGGTATAAAAATAACCCCTTTCCCCAGGGCCGAAATTTCCGCCACAGTGGTGGCGCCGGCACGGCAGATGACGAGATCGGCTTTTTGATACCGTCGATCCATGTCTTTGAAAAATGCTTTCACATCGCTTGCCATGCCGAATTCGTCATACCTTTGTTTGACCTGCGCTTCGTCCTGGACACCGGTCTGATGCGCAAAGAACATCTTATCTCTGTTCTCCAGATATTCGAGTGTTTCCAACATCGTCATATTTATCCGATGCGCCCCCTGGCTTCCGCCCAGTATCATGATCGAAAAAATTTTTTCTGTCTCGGATGCCTTAGCCCCGGCGTTGTTTTGCTGTTTTGCGCATTGAACGATCTCTTTTCTTACCGGATCGCCGGTGAGCCGCATTTTTTCATTTGACCCATCGAATTTCGTTTCCGGAAACGAAACATATATTCGATTCGCAAACCGAAAAAGCATCCGGTTTGTGATACCCGGGAGAATATTTTGCTCGTGCAAAACAATCTTAATCCTCAAAATCCATGCGCCGATAACCAAAGGACCCGCAGAATACCCGCCGACGCCGATCACCAGATGCGGTTTGAAGGATTTAAGGATCAACACGGATTGTATGACCCCTATGGGTATTTTTAACATCGCAACGAATTGACTTTTAATCCCCCGCCCTTTTAACCCCTCTACGGTAATGCGTCTGTGGGCAAAACCTTTTTCAGCTAAAGTCGAAACCTCGAACGGTCTCCCCGGACCGACAAACAAAACACTGTTTTCAGGGTTTCTGGTACAAAATTCCTCGGCAACGGCAATTCCCGGGAAAAGATGACCGCCGGTTCCGCCGCCGGCAATGACAACCCGCAATTTATGCCTGTCTGATCTCGTGTTCATTTCAATGATCGACGAATTCGTTAAAAGCCGAAATAATCAACGACCGGCTTTCATCATTTTTTTCACCCCGCTGATGTTCATCAGTACACCGATGGACGCCATGTTCATCAAAAGGGAGGTGCCGCCGTAGCTCAAAAACGGCAGTGTCAGCCCTTTGGTGGGTAGGAGCCCCAAAGCGACGCCCATGTTGATGAATATCTGAAGACCCATTGCCGTGGTGAGCCCGACGGCCACAAATGATCCAAAGGCATCCGGACTGTTTCTGGCAATGGAGATGCCTTTCCACAAAATCACGGAATACAGTCCCAAAATAATCAGCACCCCAACAAGCCCTAATTCTTCTCCGATGACCGAAAAAATAAAATCGGTATGCGGTTCGGGAAGATAGAACAGCTTCTGGTACCCTTTCCCGATGCCTGCGCCCCAAATTCCGCCAGTGCCGAAGGCCAATAGAGAGTGTACCACCTGGTACCCTTTATCCCCCGAATATTGCCACGGATTCATAAAGGACATGATACGCTGGATTCGATAATCGGCGCCGGTCATCATATAATAGACGGCGGGTAATGCCAGAACCATCGATCCCAACAAATATAAAATACGAACACCGCCCACAAAGAGCATGATCCAGGTAATGGCGCCAAAAATAACCACGGAGCCGAAGTCGGGCTGGAGCATGATCAATACGGTGAAAAGGCACAGGACCAATACATGGGGCAAAAAACCGACACTAAATTCCTTGATTCGATCCATTTTCCGGTTCATGGAATACGCGAGATAAATGACCAGCGCAAATCGAGCGAATTCAGAGGGCTGAAACGTAAAACCGGCAAATCGAAACCATCGTTTGGCCCCTCCCGCCGAATACCCGAATCCGGAAATAAGGATGACCGTAAGAAACAGGATCGCCAGAAAGAGCAAGGGATATGCCAAAGAACGATACACTCGATACGGGATATGGCAACTGACCACCAGTACGACAATTCCCAGAAGCGCAAAAATGGATTGCTTTTTTAAAAAATAATAGCTCGTACCGAACTTTTTCAGGGCCAGCGCCGAACTTGCGCTGTAAACCATGACGATGCCGACACCCACCAGAAACAGCACCGGAAACAAAAGTGTAATGTCGTATTGCACGGATTGTCCAAAAAAGGTTCGATGGTTTTGTTTATCTTCGGCCATTCCCTGTATCCTGTTTTAATTATTGCGTTTTACGCCTTAATACAGTCCTTGTATCTGATGATTAGTCTCTCTTTTCCCGGGTTAAATTTTCAACGGCCCGGCAAAACGCATCCCCCCGTTGTGCATAATTTTCATACATGTCAAAGCTGGAACAGCCGGGAGACAAAAGCACGATATCTCCGGAATCCGCAGAGAGGTACGCCGAATGAACGGCATCTTCCATTCCCGAAGCCATTTGAGCGCCCCCCCGGCATATATCTTCAAGGGCTGATTTGATCGCGTGCCCTGCTTCGCCCATAACGATGAGTTTCTTGGTATGTCGGCGCACCGGTTCCTGCAAACGATTATAGTCTCCGCCTTTGTCACGCCCGCCCATGATCAGAATCACCGGCGCGTCGAAAACTTCAAGGGCCTTGGCCACCGCATCGATGTTCGTTCCCTTTGAATCATCGTAAAAATGAACCCCGTTGAAAATTTTGACAAATTCCAGGCGATGGGAAAGCCCTTTGAAGTCGTTTAATACGGACTGCACGCTTTCCAGTCTTCCGCCGGCAGCCAAAGTTGCCAACGCCGCAGCCGCGACATTTTCCATATTGTGCCGTCCCAACAGATTGACCTTTGACAGATCGAGAAAACCCTCGGGATCTTCCTTTGTAAATATTTCAATACCCGGCGTATGTTGTCCGTTTCGTCTTTTGATGAGGGCATATTCTTTATGTTTGCCGTCAACATGCCCCTGTTGATAAAATGGAAGTACTCGAGCCCTGATGGTTCGGCTGATGGTCGAAATATGGGGATCCGACCCATTGATCACCGCGGTATCGGTTTCCGTCTGGTTTTCAAAAATCCGTCCCTTTGACCTGACATAGGCATCAAAATTCGCATATCGATCAAGGTGATCCTCGCTGATATTCAAAAGAACACTGATCCGCGGCCTGAATGTGTCGATGGTGTCGAGTTGAAAGCTGCTGACTTCCGCCACCACAATGTCGGCTCTTTTTCCTTCTGCTGCATAATCGATCAACGGGTTGCCGATATTTCCGCCCACGAAAACCTCGAATCCAGAGTTTTCAAGCATGCGCCCCAAAAGTTGCGTTGTTGTTGTCTTACCGTTGGTACCGGATACGGCGACAATCGGTTCCCGAATGTATCGACAGGCAAGCTCGAATTCGCCCAGTATCGGAACGCCTTTTTCTCTGGCCCTTTTTATGGGCAAGATGGTATGAGGAACCCCGGGACTTACGATGATAAGATCTGACTTCTCAAAGGCTTCCACAGGATGTCGGCCCAGTTCCGTTTTAATTCCCATTTCCCGGATTTCCGGCAAATAAGCGGCCAATGCGTCTTCTTTTGCCATATCGGTCACCGTTACGATAGCGCCCTTGTTTTTGGCGAATCGCGCTGCAGACACCCCGGAAACGCCGATGCCGACGATGAGAATATTTTTTTGATAAAGTTCCATATCTTTTATCTTAACTTCAAAGTACTCATGGCAATCAGGGCCAGCGCAATAGAAATGATCCAGAATCGAACGATAACCTTGGGTTCCGGCCATCCTTTGAGTTCAAAATGATGGTGAAGGGGTGCCATTCGAAAAATTCTGCGGCCGCTGGTCATTTTAAAGAATCCCACCTGAAAAATCACGGACAGCGTTTCAATGACAAAGAGACCGCCCACCAAAATCAAAAGGATCTCCTGTTTGGTGATGACCGCAACGGTGCCGATGGCCGCGCCCAATGCCAGAGACCCTACATCTCCCATAAAAATTTGAGCAGGATATGCGTTGAACCATAAAAATCCCATACCCGCCCCGACCATGGCGCCGCAGAAAACGGCAACCTCCCCGCTTCCCGCTATATAATTAATCTGCAGATAATTAGCGATTTTAACGTGACCGGCAACATAGGCAAAAACCATATATGTCGCGGACGCGACAATAAACGGCCCGATGGCAAGGCCGTCGAGGCCGTCGGTAATGTTGACGGCATTGGACGTTCCGATGATGACCAACGCGGCAAACAAAATATATCCCCACCCGAAATCCGGTGAAATATGCTTAAAAAACGGTATGGTGATCCGCGTGGAAAAATCCGGACTGATATAGACCAGCGCCCCGATGATCATCGCAAGGATCGTTTGAAGTAAAAGTTTGTTTCTGACCGTCAATCCCTTACTCTGCTTTTTGATTTGCATCAGATAATCATCAATAAAACCGATCCCGCCGAATCCGATGGTTACCAGCAGCACGATCCACACAAAATAGTCGGTCAAGTTCGCCCAGAGCAGCGTGGAAACGACAATGGAAAAAAGGATCAACGTTCCGCCCATGGTCGGTGTACCGGCCTTTTGAAGATGCGTTTGCGGACCGTCGTCTCTGACATACTGACCGACCTGCATGTAGCTCAGTTTTCGAATGACCCAGGGCCCCATAAAAAAACAGATCAAAAACGCCGTCAGACTGGCATAGATCGTACGGAAAGTAATGTATCGGAATACATTAAAAACCGACAGCGTCTGATGGAGCGGATATAGTAGATGATACAGCATCCGTTAGTTCCCACGTCGTGTCATTGGCTGCCGGCCCACGCCAGGAGCCCTTCAACAACCATTTCCATGGCCATGCCTCTGGAGCCCTTCACCAGAACCCAGTCGCCGGCATCGAGTTTTTTTGTGATGGCTTTCAGAATTTCTTCCCGGGTGCCTTTAAAAATATTTTCGGAATCCATCTTTCCTTCCAGCGCACCTGCCGCAACATCATCGGCGAAGTTGCCGGTCACATAAAGGCCGGCAATATTCGACCCGGCGGCAACGGAACCGATCATTCGATGCATATTCCCCGAATGCTCTCCCAGTTCAAGCATGTCGCCGATAACCATAAACCCCCTGTTTTTTTCCCGTAAGGCGGTCAACGTCCCTATGGCGGCCCGCATTGAACCTGGATTGGCATTGTAGGTGTCGTCGATGACATGGATGCCTTTAGGGGTTTTATGAATATTCATCCTCCCCGGAACCGGTTCGAAGGATTCAAGACCTTCTTTGATTTCATCGGATGAAAGACCCAATATGCATCCTACGGCAGCGGCGGCCAAAGCATTGGACACCATAAACATGGCCGGCGATTGAAGACGAACGAAAACCGTTTCCCCAGGCAGCACCAGATTGAATGAGAGCCCTTCCCCGTTTTGCTGTATAGATTCGGCCGTGATGTTTGCCTTTTTGGAAAAACCGAAAAGCAACACATTTGTCAATACGGTATCTGCCAGCTTCAGCAGTCTCGGATCATCGGCATTCAAAACCGCCGTACCGTCCGGCTTGATCTTTGCCAAAAGCTCGCCTTTGGCCTTCAGGACCGCCTCCACGGAGCCCAATCCTTCAAGGTGGGCGGGGCCGATATTGGTAATCATCCCGACATCCGGCAGACAAATCTCACTCAGCCGTTCAATCTCCCCCGGCCGATTCATTCCCAACTCCACCACCGCCCATTGATGCTTTCTTTTCAGGTTAAGCAGCGTCAGGGGAAGCCCGATGTCGTTGTTGAGATTCCCCTGGGTCGATAACGTGCAAAAACGTCGGGAAACCACGGCCGACACCATCTTCCGGGTGCTGGTCTTTCCGTTCGATCCGGTGACCGCAACGATGGAAACCGGAATACGTCTTCTGTGAAATGCAGCCAGATCACCCAGTGCCCGGCGGGTGTCGTCCACAGCGATGCAAACCCTGCCGCTATCCTTCATTTCGGATGCAGGGAGCATATTGAGTTTTTTTTGATCGATGACACATCCGCCGATGCCTTTTTCAATGACACTGCCGATAAAGCGGTGGCCGTCATGTACGTCTCCTTGAACGGCAAGAAAAAGATTTTCCGCAGATATCTTTCGTGAATCAATGGATACCCCGGTGAAAGCACGGTCCAAACTTCCGCAAAGCAGTTTTCCGCCGGTGGCTTCGAGGATGTCGGTCGTTTTCCATGGCATCAGGTTTTGGTTTGATGATTTAGGATCGTTCGACAGCCCTTGTGCATCGGGATCTGTTTGACATACCGTATTTTGAGTGTCCAGCACCGACAGGGCGCTTTGAGCCTCTTTTCTGTCGTCAAAGGGAATGGTTTTATTGCCGATGATTTGGTAGGGTTCGTTTCCTTTGCCGGCGATCAGGATCGCATCATTTTCCTTGGAAACCTCGACGGCAAGTAAGATGGCCTTTCTTCTGTCCGGCTCGACCACATATCCTTTAAAAAAATCTTGACCAAGATTTGACGGCGTAAAATGGCGGGTCATCGATTTTTTTGTGCCTTCCAGGATCTGATCGATGATCGCCCCCGGAGATTCGGTTCTCGGATTATCCGACGTGATCACGGCAAGGTCGGAAAGTCTTCCGGCGACCTCCCCCATTCGGGCCCGTTTTGCCTTGTCCCGGTCGCCGCCGCAGCCGAACACACAGATGAGCCGCCCAGGAGCCGAAGTACGCAGCGATAAGAGCACTTTCTCGAGGGCGTCCGGCGTATGGGCATAATCAACGTATACATACCGGCCGCGATTATTTAAAACGGATTCAAGACGCCCGGGCACGGCGTCGACCGATTCAATGGCGTCCTTAATGGTGTTTACCGAAAGACCGAGCGCCACACCCGCACCGGTCGCGCAGAGAATGTTCTCGAGATTATGCCGTCCCACAAGCGGGGAGGTAAACTCGAATGTGCCGCCAGGGGTGGAAATTTCGCCGGCAATACCGTTCAAATCGTTTCTGAAGTGACCCGGATGGATCGGGTTGTTGTCCGAAAAACCCGCAGAGAGCACACACCCCCGGCCAAAACCGGATTTTAAGTCACGGATGAGCTCTTTTCCTTTTTCGTCATTATCATTGATCACGAAAAACGCCCGTTCAGCGACGGTCTTGAAATTTGTGATTTCTGTAAAAAACCGTTTTTTACAAGCCCAGTAGGCATCCATTGTGTGATGATAATCCAGATGATCCTGGGTCAGATTGGTAAATATCGCAAGATCGAATTTACAGCGATGAACTCTGAAGAGATCAAGGGCATGGGAAGAAACTTCCATGACCACATGGGTCACGCCGTTATCCAGCATTTCAGCCAGAATCTTCTGAAGATCATAAGATTCGGGCGTCGTCATGGGGTTTTGAAATGTCTTGCCGGCATATCTGTAATTTAACGTTCCGATGACACCTGCCTGAAATCCTGCCTGACTAAAAATGCGTTCGATCAAAAACGCGGTCGTGGTTTTGCCGTTGGTACCGGTGATCCCGATGAGAAGGAGTTTCTCAGATGGATGGTTAAAAAATTCGGCGGAAATGGATGCCAGGGCTTTACGGGTATTTTCGACCTCAATAATGATGGATTCACATTTCACGGGTTTCTGCACAACGATGGCGGATGCACCTCTTTCAATCGCCTCATCGATAAAGTCATGGCCGTCTGCAACAAGCCCCTTAACGGCGACAAAGAGCCCGCCGGGCCGAACTTCCTGAGCCCTGTAATGGATGGCGCCGATCTCAGGATCCGGTGAAACTAAAACATCATCCCCGGAATCAGAAGGCCCGGCACTTTTATGCGCCGGAACAGGACCGCACGACGACGATTCTATGCCGTAACATGTTTTGGGGCTGACGGTTTTTAAAACATCTGAAAGCCGCATCCTTGTGCCTATCTCCTCAGTGAGACCATCAATTTTCCGGCCGACTTTTTTGGCGAAATATTCATATAATCCAATGTTTTCTGGGCAATCGTCTTAAATGCCGGCGCAGCAACGGCACTCCCGTAATGCTCTTTTTGCGGTTCATCGACAACCACGAGAACAGCAATTTTCGGGGCTTCAACCGGCGCAAATCCGACAAAAGACGCTATAAACTTATCATTTGAATATCTTCCGTTTTCGTCGATCTTTTGAGCGGTGCCGGTTTTGCCGCAGGCGGAATATCCGTCAAGAGCGGCATTGACGCCGGTCCCCCCTTCGGTAATGACCGTCTGCATGATCCGGGTTAAGGTCCCGGCGGTTTTTTCCGAAATTACCCTTCTCACGATTTTCGGCGCGAAACTCTTGATCAATCGTCCATGATAATCGGTAATCGCCTGGACCGCGTAGGGTTTCATAAGAATCCCTTTATTGGCGACTGCGGATATTGCAGTGATGAGCTGCAAGGCAGAAACGGAAACGCCTTGCCCAAAAGATATGGTTCCGGCATCTATGGTTGTCCACCGTTGAAACGGCGACAGGCTTCCGGCGGTTTCACCCGGGCAGTCGATACCGGTCTTTTCTCCGAATCCGAACTTTTTTAATGTTTTGAACAGATATTTCGGGCCTGTCATGGCGCTGAATTTGACGGCGCCGATATTGCTCGAATATTTGATGATCTGTTGCAAAGACAGCCAGCCATGTTCGTGGGAATCGTGGATGACATGATTCCCTATCCTGTAGGCACCGTTTTCACAGTAAAAGATGCTGCTGGGTGAACAACTGCCGGATGCTATGGCCGCCGCCGCACTGAAAATCTTCATGGTCGATCCCGGCTCAAAGGGATCGGTGATAATCCTGTTCCGCCAGACCTTCCGGTTATACCCGTTTACGGCATTGGGATTGAACAAGGGAACCTGCGCCATTGCCAGCAGAGCGCCGGTCCTTGGATCCATGACAACGGCCATGCCCGATTTTGCCGAAAATGCGTTTACGCTCTCCGCCAGTGCTTTTTCAGCGATATACTGGATGGTGCTGTCAATGGTGAGCACAAGGTTTTTCCCGCTGGTCGCGGAACCTGCCGGGCTTTCAGCTTCAAACCCTCTTCCGCGAGCATCTCTTAACACCGTGTATTCGACCACCGAACCGCTGAGAATGTCGTTATAATAGAATTCGAGGCCTTCCAGACCATGATCGTCGATATCGGTAAATCCGATAAGCTGGGCGGCAAGTGTTTTATTGGGGTAAAAACGTTTATGTTCGGGTATAAAGTCAAGTCCGCTGATATCAAGTCTTTTGACGGCTTCTGCCTCTTTGGGCGTCACCTTTCGCTTGATCCAGACAAACTTCTTTTTAGAATATAATTTTTTAGCCAGCGCTTTTCGGTTCATTTTAAGGCTTTTTGAAAGCGATCTGGCGACTTTTCTTGGACTTTTTATTTGCGCCGGATGAGCGGCAATGGACTCGACATCGATGCTGACGGCCATTTCTCTGAGATTCCTGTCGAAAATGGTTCCGCGTTTTCCTGCTGATTTATAAGACACCTCGTATTGATCGGCGGCTTTCTGGGACAACCAGGAACCGCGAAACACCTGGAGGTACGTGGCCTTGATCCCGATAGCGGCAAAAAAGAGGGTAAAAAGACCGCCGATGATCATTACACGTAATCTTATTTTTTTCATATCAAACCGTCATCATGGGATAGTAATTGTCTGACCTCTTGAAGGCACGATTAGGCCGAGTTGATCTTTTGCAATTTTTGCGATCCGTTCCGGGGATTTTAAGCTCGCCAGTTCAATCTTCAAGTTGTTTTGCAAAGCGACAAGCTCTTGCTGTTTTTTGGTTTCTTTTGAAATCTCGTACCCTACCCCGATGCAATTGACCCGGCACCAGGTATAAAGGAAAAGCTCGGCAATAAATACGACCATAAACATGATCCAGACACCCGTTATTTTGACACCGCCGTTATTGTTTTGTGTTTTTCGAACCATTATATTTTCTCTGCGGCTCTGAGTTTCGCACTCCTTGCCATGGGGTTTCTTTGAATCTCATCCGTTGAAGGGCGTACCACCTTTTTCGTCAACAAATGAAATGTCGATTTTCGACCGCAGACACACTCCGGGAAATCGGACGGACAGACACATCCTTTTTCCAAGGCTTTTAATCGATGTTTGACAATCCGATCTTCAAGAGAATGAAAAGATAAAATACATAGGCGGGCTTTGGGATTTAGGAGGTCCGCAACATTTTCCATGAATTCATCGAGCATTTCCAGTTCCCTGTTGACGGCGATTCTCAGCGCCATGAAAACCCGTGTCGCCGGATGAATTTTTCGATGAAACGATGCAGACTTCCCCACGGCATCGCATACGATTTGGGCCAGTTGGCTGCTGGATCTTATGGCATTTTGTTTTCTCGACTTTACGATTTTATTTGCGATTTGCCCGGCCTGTCGCTCTTCCCCGTATTTAAAAAAAATTCTCTTAAGGGCTTTTTCATCCATACTGTTAATCAAATCTTCAGCCGTTGTTGTCGACGAAGTGTCCATGCGCATATCAAGGGGTTCATCTCTTTGAAAACTGAAGCCGCGTCCGCTGGATGCGATTTGATGAAGCGAAACTCCCAGATCAAGAACAATGCCGTCCACTGCGTCAATTTTAAGCTCCCGTAAAAACTCGCCCAGATATATAAAATTGCCGTGAAAGAGGTGAAGGGTTACATCGAACGACGTTAAAACGCGTTTCGCGTTTTCGATGGCATCGACATCTTGATCGATACCGATAAAAACACCGGCCGGAGTGATTTTTCGACAAATAGCGCCGGCATGACCCGAACCTCCCAGCGTACCGTCGACATAGACTTTGCCGGGCTTGCAATCGAGATAATGGAGCACCTCGGAAACCATTACCGGTGTATGTTTAAACGGCATATGATCAGAGCCCTAATTTTGCGATTTCGTTTCTTACGTCCTCCTTTTTCATGTCATTTTCCAGATCCATATTTTCCTTATCCCAGTTTTCCCGTGACCATATTTCAAAATGGTCGAGGACGCCGACCATTACAATGTCTTTATTGAATCCAGCATACTCTCTTAAGTTCTGCGGAATTAGAATACGGTCCTGTTTGTCGCAATCACATTCAAAAGATCCCCCGATAAAAACCCTTCTGAATCGGCGCATGCTTTCACTTTTTTCAGCCAGCGATAAAATGCGGTTTTCGATGTTGCGCCACCCATCATAGGTGTAGGCCATAAGTCCGCCATCCATTCTGGAAAGCATGACGCCATATGTCCCGTCTGATTTTATGACGTTACGGAATCTGGCTGGAATGACAATCCGCCCCTTTGGATCGATGGTATGAAATGAGCTTCCTCGAAACATATAATTTTCCTAAAATTCCACTTTGAACCACCTTTTTGTTTAAAAGTACATATTTCAAAAAATGTCAAGAAAAAATAATTGAAAGTGTAATATTTTTTTATAATAATTCAAAAATGTTAAAAAGAAAGAGGAAATTAGAATGTGGGGTGGTGCAAAGTGGAGCAATTTATGGATAATTCTTATTTGCATTCCGAAAGTTTTGGAAAAATGGGTCAGCCGGGCAATCCTAAAAAATGGGAGGATTTGACATGTTGAGCCGACCTCATATAGAATGTTTACGTCTTGAGTTTCACACCGTGAATATTTGCACCAGGCCGGAAGAATTTAAAAATTGCGTGTTTCCGGGTTTTCTGTTCAACGCTAGAAATAATATTCAGACAAAGCTCGACACCGACCAACCCCTGAACGCTGAACACTGAACTCTAAGTGAACCCGGAACCTTTTAACCTGTTTTTCGCAAAGGGATATCATGAAAATTCGCTGCGTCATTGTAGATGATGAGCCGCCGGCTGTAGACGAACTGAAATATATTCTTACCCGAATCGAGGACGTCGAGGTTGTGGCAACTGCCGGTTCGGCATCAGAAGGCATTGCCGTGATCGAAAAACTAAAGCCGAATGTAATCTTTCTGGACATTCAAATGCCCAGGCACAGCGGATTTTATGTCGCGGAAAAAGTGTCGCGGTTGGAAACGCCGCCCCTTATCATTTTTGCCACCGCCTATGACCAGTATGCTGTTCAGGCCTTTGAAGAAGGCGCTCTTGATTATATATTAAAACCTTTTTCCGAAAAGCGGCTGCAAAAAAGCGTGGAACGCGCCAGAAAGGCGCTGTCTTCCAAAAGAAAAGACGTCGGCCAAGAGAATTTGAACCGCCTTTTGAATGTTATCGAAGGGACAACGAAGGTATTCAACCGGCTGCCGGTTGAAAAAAAAGGGCACGTTCTGCTCAAGGACCCGACAGATATCTTTTTTTTCAAAGCCGAGGAGAAAAAAATTCAGGTCCATACGCGGGACGATTTATTTTTCTGCCATACCGCATATACAATGGAAGATTTGACAAAAAAACTCGAGTTTCAGTCTTTCTTTCGTCCGCACCGGTCTTATTTGGTCAACCTGACCCATGTCCGGGAAATTATCCCATGGTTCGCGGGGCGTTATCTGCTGAAAATGAAAAATGAAGAAGCAACCGAGATTCCCGTCAGCAGGGGTCATGTAAAGAATCTAAAGCACAGACTGGGACTTTAAATCATTTCATAAAACAACGCCGTCTTTTATCCCCATATTTCTGCATTCATCCCTAAAAAACAACCTTTCGGAAAATTATAATTGCACTTTAATTTACATATCGTTATAGGGAGAAAACGATAACATTCTTTTTAGTGCGCTAAATTGTTGCAATGACCGTCTCTAACCTTTTTTTCCGCCTTGCTGAAAATTTCGGCCTGATTGTCGGCGCCGCCTTTCTTCTTTTGTCCTGGAGTGCCTTTCAAAAAATACTGTTCAAAAAAAGTAATGAATCTGAAAAGTTGCTGCTGATTCTCTTTTTCGGCACATTCGGTATAATCGGTACCTATATGGGGGTACCCATCTACGGTGCCATCGCCAACCTAAGGGCCATTGCCGTGATCGCCGGCGGGCTCGTGGGCGGACCCATTGTGGGCATCGGCGCAGGATTAATAGCAGGCGTGCATCGGTTCCTCATTGACATGCACGGCTTTACTTCCCTGCCCTGCGGCCTTTCCACCTTTCTGGAGGGAATGGCCGCGGGGTTGATATCCGTCCGGTTGAAGAATGGGATTTTAAACTGGAAAGCGGCGGTCCTGATCGGTGTGGTCGGAGAAACGGCGCATATGCTGATTACCCTTGGGATGGCAAAACCATATGCCGAAGCATGGACGCTGATCAAAGTCATTGCCATCCCCATGATCACGTTGAACTCCATCGGCGCAGGTCTTTTTGTTCAGATCATCCGATCCGTCTTGAAAGACAGAGAAAAAATCGGATCGATCCAGGCTCAAAAAGCCTTAAATATCGCCAATCGAACGGTCAGTTATCTTCGGTTCGGGCTGACTCCCGAATCGGCCGCAGCCACCGCCCGGATTATTTACGACACCATATCGGTTGCAGCGGTTTCCCTGACAGACGACACGCACATCCTGACTTTTGTCGGCGCCGGCAATGATCATCACCAGGCCGGCCAAACGATCAAGACAAAATCCACCATCGAAGTTCTTGCAACCGGCGAACCGGTTTTTCTCAAATCCGGGAGCAGGATCGGCTGTTCGGTGGCTGCGTGTCCGTTGATGTCCGCCATTATTATTCCGCTGAGAAAAGGCGGACAGGTCATCGGCACCCTAAAGCTTTACGGCAATGATGATACACATCTTAACACCGTCGATTTTCAGATCGCTCTGGGGCTGGCCGATCTCTTCTCTACGCAACTGGAACTGGAAGATGTTCAATTGAATGCCCAGCTTCTGGCCCAGGCGGAAATCCGGCGTCTTCAGTCTCAAATCAATCCCCATTTTTTGTTTAATTCCTTGAATACAATCGGTTCCTTCTGCAGAACGAACTCCAACAAGGCCAGGGAGCTGATCTATGAACTGGCCAACTATTTAAGAACAAACTTTCAAGATAACCGTACCTTCATTAAAGTGGCGGAAGAGCTGGAACAGGTAAAATCTTATCTTTCCATTGAGCAGGCGCGGTTTGGAGACCGAATTCGGGTTTCCATGGCCATCGAATCCGGGACCGAAGAATGGCTGGTGCCGCCGCTGACCATTCAGCCGCTGGTAGAAAATGCGGTCAAACACGGCCTTTCAGGAAAGGAAAACGGCGGGCAGGTCCGTATCGCCGTCTCCCGAAATGACGGCAAGCTGCATGTGCTGGTTCAAGACGACGGTGTCGGGATGGCCCCTGAGCAAATTGAAAAGATATTTTCCAAAATCGGACTGGAAAACTCAAACGGCGGTATCGGATTAAACAACGTCAACCAGCGTCTGGAGCGAATTTACGGCCCTCAGTACAAAATCCGGATCGACAGCCTACCGGAACAGGGGACTTCCGTACACCTGAATGTTCCGGATAAACGGTCTGTTCAACAATTCCAACATGCAAAAGAATCTTTAAATTAGTATGGGACACGGATTTTCGCAGATTCACGCAAATATGATACCAAATTGATGGTTTTAAATTTTTGGTGATTAAAAAAAACGCGTTCAGGAAAAATATCAAAAAAGCCGTTAATTTTTTTAGAAACATTTTCTGATTTTTAACCAACGAAAGGAGGGAATGATGACAACACTTATTATCTTTGTCGGTTTTTTGCTTTATTT
>CAZQAF010000030.1:0-39924 GCA_964591175.1 uncultured Desulfobacteraceae bacterium
CCCAGTATAAATTGTCTGAAGCCGATGCGTTTATTACGCAACATCCTTACGAGAAGGAAATGATGCATCAAAAGGCCAACGAGGCTTTGTTCATGGCGCAGCGGATGTTTCAGATCGCCGATCAGAGTAAAAAATTTAAAAACATGGAACCGGAAGACTTGGCACTTTGGATGGAAAAAATCTTGTACGAAATAACAGCCAAACTTGCAGCAACAGACATGCGCAACCAGACGTATGAAATACAGGTAAAGAATATCGTCGGTTCAATTGATTCACTTCAGAAGGACCGTCAATTCATGTTTGACAAAGTCAAAACGCTCAATTCGGAAATAGAAACTAAAAATTCACAAATCGCCGATCTCGAGGGTAAGACCCGGGATCAGCAAATTGTTCAGGAACGTCTGAAAGCTGAGAAGCGATTCAATCAATTGTTTATGGAAGTCCAAAATCTTTTTAGTCCGGATGAAGCGGAAGTATACAAAAAAGGTAATTCACTGGTCATTCGTCTGAGAGCGATTCAATTTCCTGTGGGGAAAAGCGTCATTATGCCGGACAATTATCCCCTGATCAGTAAAATACAGCAGTCGATCCGGATATTCGGTGAACCAGATGTGACCATTGAAGGTCATACAGATAGTACAGGCTCAAATGAACTTAACGAGCTTTTATCCCAGCAAAGAGCCGAGAGTGTCCGCCAGTATCTATTGGCAAACAAAACATTGTCAGATGGCCGAATCACTGCTGTTGGCTATGGCTCTTCAAAGCCTCTGGCTTCCAATGAAACAGAAGAAGGTCGTGCCGTCAACCGACGGATCGATGTCATTATTAAGCCCCAAGTCCAGTCCGGCGGGGGGTAACATTTTAATCTTGCATGACAATCAAATGAATCTCCCTGCAACACGCTGCTGGGAGATTCATCAAGAGGAGTGGGATCTTGTCGTCTTGACAGACGTTGAACACTCGGTCGAACGCCTCTCGATCTCCGATTTTCTCAAACTCACGGACGCTATCCAGCCCAAAGTTCTGGAAATTGCCATTACAATTGCCTGTAAAATTGGCCGGGCGGCCCGCTGTGGAAAGCGCCCTGGGGCCATATTTATGCTTGCGATTACCGTGAGGGTTCTTGAGAATTCCAAACAGCTTATCCCCAATCCGGTTCAAGGTCACGACGAAGATCGTCGGAGGCTCACAAATCCCGATATCCACGATGCCATTGTCGAGTTGGCCAAGCTCGACGGGGCCTTTGTCATTCGCGGTGACGGCCTCATTCAAACTTCAGGAACTTTTCTGATCTCACCCAAAGTCAAGAGAGTACTACCGGCCGGCCTTGGAGCACGACACAGTGTATATCCCGGGGGATGAACCGCATGTTGTGGCGAACCCTTTGAAGGAGCCCTCCATCGGTATTGACATCTTCGTGCCGGGCCGCTCGTTCGATTTCTGGCTGAAACGAAAGAAACCATAGCGGCCAACATTGGAACGGGTCCCATATTCCAGGCGTAATAATCTAAGCCGATTACGGATTTGCCGGTTTCCTTAAAATGCCGAAAATCTAAAAAAATACAACAGCTTTAGCAGTTTCGTTTTTCCACAATACTTTGTATTGTTGGCAAAATAAATGGATGAATGAAACAAAATAAGTGTATCTTTACCTGATTACTGGAGACCGTATTTTGATGCTGCATTTAAAATCGGATTGCGACAGGGCGAACAAAATGCGATTAAACCGAATGATATAAACTGGTTAAGCGGTTTGCTCCATATTGGACGTGCCATAACTCTCGACAAAAATGGAAAATTTGTTGAAGGTGGAACAAAAAACAGATACAGTAAAAAGGCTATCAAGCTGATTCCAATTTTGATACAAGCCCTTAAGTCTCAAAAAAAGATTTATGATTCATTTAAATGTGAATATTTTTTCTGCTCAACAAATGTTGGAAGAGTTGACCCGAGCAACTCAAGGTGCAGGATTTGGAATCCCTCATTGAAAAAACCAGGTGTTGAATTGCGACAGATGAAACAAACCCGGCACTGTTTTGCAACCAATGCCTTGAGTTGTGTGGAAAACCCTTTGTGGATTGCCAAGATTATGGGGCATCGAGATACGAATATGATCATCAAGGTTTATAGAAAATTTATTGAGAATGCCGCTGGGTTTAAAGACGGGACTAATCTCAATGCTATTTAACAGTGATCTATAAAGAGAAAACGGTAAGAAGGGGTAAAATGAATTTTTGGCAAAATTTTGGCAAAAATCCCGAAAGAATAAAAAAGGGTTGCAGTTCTGAAACTATAACTTACTGGAATTATTGGTACGCCTGGCAGGATTCGAACCTGCGACCTACGGATTAGAAGTCCGTTGCTCTATCCAGCTGAGCTACAGGCGCATGGCAGAAAAAATAAATAGATCAAATACCATAACCGCCGGCTTCTGTCCATAAAAAAGAAATGGATGGCGCCATTGCTTTAGATAATACAAATTATGGATAAATCGAAAAAAAAACAAGAATCCCACAAAAAAATGACCGATAACACCCCCCAAAAAAAACCGCAAAGTGTTGAAAAGCCGGCACAACCATCCTCCGGCACAGCTCTCGTAAAATTCGATCCGCTTCAGCGCTATTTGGCGGAAATCAGCAGATATCGGCTTTTAACCAGAGAGCAGGAGATTGAGCTTGGCAAAAGAGTTCAGGAAGAGGGGGACACGGAGGCTGCATATATTCTTGTGACGGCCAACCTGAGGCTTGTGGTCAAGATCGCATTGGAATTTCAAAGGGTCTGGATGCAGAATCTCTTAGACCTGATCCAGGAAGGAAATATCGGATTGATGCAGGCGGTCAAAAAATTTGACCCTTATAAAAATGTTAAGTTTTCATACTATGCCTCATTTTGGATAAAGGCCTATATTCTTAAATTCATCATGGATAACTGGCGCCTTGTAAAAATCGGGACCACCCAGGGGCAGCGGAAGTTGTTTTTTAAGCTAAAGAAAGAAAAACAGAAATTGATGGATCAAGGGTTTGATCCAAAACCAAAACTTCTTTCCGAGAAATTGGGTGTGTCTGAGCGGGAAATCGTGGACATGGACCAGCGACTTGACGGATGGGACGTTTCGCTGGATGCACCGCTGAAGGAAGATTCCGACGCGGGGCGGATCGATTTTTTAAATTCGGAAGAAGAATCTACGGAAGACCAGGTAGCGAAAAAGGAGATCGAAACGCTTCTCCACAACAAGATTGACGAGTTCAAGAAAACAATGACAAAAAGAGAACTTGAAATATTTGAGCTTCGAATTTTTGCCGACAATCCTGCCACATTGCAGGACATTGGTGATCGATACGGCATATCAAGAGAGCGGGTCCGCCAAGTTGAAAAAAATATCATCAAGAAACTCAGAGCATTTTTTAAACATGAAATGCCTGATTTTGACTCTTACAACAGTGCCGGCCTTCCCGGCTAAAATAGGATGTTGTTATAAATGAAAATCGACGTTAAGAATTTGACCATTATGATGATGGTCCTTTTATTTATATTCGGGTGTTCCGTCGAGAAAAAAGGGGCGCCATTGACGGAAAGACAGCCAGAGGACACAATCGCCGGTGCCGCCGGATCCGAAAATTCGTATTACTATTACACTGAATCACAACTGTATCAAAAACAGGGCAACCTGGACAAAGCCATACAGTCTCTCGATAAAGCCATTCAAAAAGATCCCGATTCTGCATATTTGAAATTAGAGCTGGCAATTCTTTACCTTCGACAAAAGAATAATAAAAAAGCACTGGATATTGTTGCAAACGTTGTTAAGAAAGATCCAGAAAACATCAAAGCACTGATCTTATACGGGAAATTGAAACAAGCATTCAAAGACAACGGGATTGCAGAAGAGACTTATGAAAAAGTGATTGCTCTGGACCCCGGACAAAAAAAAATATATCTGCTTTTGGGCAATATGTACATGCAGGAAGAAAAACTGGGAAAAGCCTTGGAAGTTTTTCATAAACTCGTTCATAACTTCCCTTCATCCTATGCCGGCCATTTTTTTATCGGAAAAATTTATGCGGCACAAAAGAATACGCCGGGTGCTGAAAAAGAGTTTAAAAAAGCGTTGGAATTAAATCCCGATCTCGAGGAACCGCGTTACGAATTGATAAAACTGTATGAGTCGGCTGGCAAGGAAAAGGAAATTATCCATATATACAAAGATCTTTTGGAAAAGGATCCGGAAAACATTAAAGCGGCTATGGAACTGGGTTACTTTTATCATCAAAAGGGAAAATCAAAGGAAGCTGAAAAGATATTTAAAGAATTGGGCAAAAGGAGCATTGATCAGATAGAAGTACTGAGAACACTCATTTATCTTTATTTGGATAAAAAGCAATATGATGCCGCCACCGTCATCCTTAAGGGAATGTTAAAGGGGGCTCCGGAAAGTTCGGACCTTCATTACGTCACCGGTATCACTTATGATGAGAGAAAAGACTGGAAAAACGCGATGGCCCAATTTAAACATGTTGCACCCGGATCCAGGTTTTATCAAGAAGCGGTTGTGCATACTGCATTTTTATATCAGGAGCATGAAAAAACGAAAGAAGCCATCGAATACTTGAAGGGCGTGGTTAAGGGTACCCCTGACGATCCGGAGTTTTTGCTTTATCTGGGTTCGCTTTATGAAGAAAATAATGAACTTGAAAATGCTGAAAATATTCTTCAACAAGGCATTAAACTCGACGGCAACAATCCCAGGCTCCATTTTCGTTTGGGAGTTGTTTATGACAAATGGGGAAAGAAAAAGGCTTCCATTTCACAGATGAAAACCGTGATACGCCTTGAACCGAAAAATGTAGATGCATTAAATTATCTTGGCTATACCTATGCGGAAATGGGGAAGAATTTGGACGAGGCTGAAAGCCTCATCAAGGAAGCATTAAAGGAAAAGCCTAATGACGGTTATATTACGGACAGTCTCGGCTGGGTTTATTTTAAAAAAGGGCTTTATGAAAAAGCCGTGATGTATCTGGAAAAAGCTGTCAGCCTTGTGCCTAACGATCCCATAATTTTGGAGCATATGGGAGATGCATACTTTAAAATAAGCAAGAAAGAAAAAGCGCTTCAATTCTATAAGCGCTCACTGTCAAATAAAAAGAAAGACAAGTCAAGCCTCGAAAAAAAAATTCAGGAATTGACCGGAAAATGAAAAGGTCGTCCCAAAACATGCCGCTTCCGGTGATTCTTTTTGTCAGCCTGTTTTTCTTCTCTGCATGCACTTTGATTTCTCCAAGAATATCGAAAACATCAAATAACCTCCGGACCTCTTCAGAAGCCGCCGAGACGGTTTCGGCCCTGAAACGCCAAAACCATAAACTTACAACCTTCAAAGGATTGGGCAAAATTATCTTTCTGGGACGCGAAGGAAAAAAGGTCGCAACACGCATCGCGTGGGTTGCATCCGTACCCGACAGGATGCGAATTACACTCAGCAGTATCTCAGGCCAACCGATAATCAGCGCCGCAAGCGACGGCCAATGGCTCTATCTCATTTCTTATGCCAAAGGTGATTTTTATAAAAAACGCGCCACTGCTTCAAACATGAAACATTTTTTTTCGATATCCATAAGGTCCCGAGACATCGTTGATCTTTTAGCCGGCCGTGTCCCTTTTGAAAAATATGATTCGGCGGTATTGATTGAAGACGGATCTTTAAATATATCGTCGGATGAAGATTTCGATACGGCGAGCGCTTCATCGCCTGTGGGTAATGCGCTCGGAGACATCCTTATTTTAAAAGATAAATGGGGTAATGTGCTGGAAAAGATTTATCTTAACCAAAAACACGATGTCCAAACAATCGAAATGTTCAATACAACCGGTGCCCTTTTATACCGGGTACAGTTTTATAAAATGCAACAAATTGACACCTATCGCGTTCCATTCCGACTCAAAGTGTTCAATGACGAGGGGCAGGGGTTCATGCTTGACCTGAATCGATATTGGGCCGATGCCCGGGTGCCTCCGTCTGTTTTTACGTTGACACCACCGAAATGAGGAAAAACAGTTTTTTTATCACGAAAAGCCTATCACGAAAACACGAAAAGCCTATCACGAAAACACGAAAGGGCGAAAGCACGAAATAAATAATATTCTTTTTCATGTTTTTAAAATTTCGCCTGCCCCGTAGGCAAATTTTGTCGTACTGGGGTGCTTTCGTGATAAAGTTTTTTTGGGTTCAAAGATAAATCTATGGTTTTCAAAACCCAGCAAAGCCGGGAAATATGGCTTCGCTGTAACAAGGTTCAATCGAAAATCGTCAATTGTGATCCATGGACGGCGTTCAAGAATACTGTTTCGCTGCCGAAAAGACGCTGGGAAAGCTGGCGAAATGGCTTCGCATTCTCGGGTTTGACACGTTTTATTCGCCGGATTTATCCGGAAAACAGTTGATCGATGCCGATATAAAGCGGATCCTCCTCACCCGGACCCGGCGGATTCGGGATTTGAATTTATCCAAAAAGTGTATATTTATCGCGTCAAACGATCCCTTTGAACAACTCCGGGAGGTCTTTCAAGCGACGGGCATTACCAGAAGGGATATCCTGCCTTTTTCGAGATGTATCCGATGCAATGCCTTGATCCGGCAGGTTCCAAAAGATTTCGTTCGAAAGATGGTGCCCGATTATGTGTGGGAATCTCATGATACGTTCCGAATGTGCGATCTTTGTCGTAGAATCTACTGGTCGGGAAGCCATACCCGGCGCAGCCGTGACATCATAGAAAGTTTATTCATATGACGTATGGAAATTCAAACAAAGTCGTCGCATTGGAGGCCCGCCTCAAAGCGTGCAAAAATGTTTTGACCTTGGGTGTCCGGCCGAATTTTTATGACTATCGTCCGGATGAAGCCGAAAAGATCCGCAGCGCCCGAAAAATATACTATCCAACCACATTTTACGCCGAATTGTTTGACGCGATGGGCAAAAAAACGTTTCCCAGTTATCATACCTACAAGTGTGTTCAGGACAAAATCAAGCAGACCGCTTTATTCAATCTGTTGGACATCCCCCATCCCAGAACGAGGGTATTCTACGGAAAGCGCCAAAAAAGCAATATCTGCAATCATTTTAAATTTCCGTTTATCGCCAAGATCCCGAGAGGATCGGCGATGGGAAGAGGGGTGTATCTGATACGCAACCGGGAAGATCTCATTTCATACTGTCGCCTGTCCACGGTTGCGTATATTCAGGAGTACCTTCCGTCGGACCGTGATATTCGAGTGGTGATTATCGGCAAAGAGACGGTGCATGCTTATTGGCGTATCGTTCCGCCCGGTGATTTTAGGAGCAATGTCGCAGTAGGCGCCGACATCAGTCTCGACCCCGTTCCACAAAAAGTCCTTGATTTTGCCCTTGATATTGCTCAAAAATGTCAGTGGGACGATGTGGGAATCGATATCGTTTGCGATACAGGGAAACTCTTTGTTCTTGAAGCGAATATGAAATACGGAAAAGAAGGATTTCGAAAGGCGGGTATCGACTATATCAAACTCATGGAGCAGATGATTGAAAATGGACGTATTTAAAAATCAAAATCTTGACTTGATCAGCAAAGCGTTGCAGGAGCGGGAGAAAACCATCCTTTCACCGATCGCCACATTGAGCGCCCAGGGCGTTCGCCGTCACCATGAAATTCAGCTGGAGGAGGGGTATCGCCAGACGTTTTCGGTGGATGTGGATCGAATCCTCCATTCACATGCCTATACGAGATACATTGACAAAACCCAGGTGTTTTATTTGATTCATCATGACCACATCACCCACCGGGTTTTGCATGTTCAACTGGTGTCCAAGATTGCAAGAACCATCGGGCGCTATTTGGGACTGAATGAAGATTTAATCGAAGCCGTTGCACTGGGACATGATATCGGGCATACACCTTTCGGGCATGACGGTGAACGGTTCTTATCCGAACTCTGCAGGTCCGGCGGTATCGGGAACTTTTTGCACAATGTTCAGAGTGTTCAGTTTCTGGATTTTGTTGAACGAAAAGGGAAGGGATGGAACCTGTGCCTTCAGACCCTGGATGGGATTCTTTGTCATGATGGAGAAATCCACAACCAGGTGCTTAAACCTGAGCGCAAAAAGACATTTGAAACGCTCGAAAAAGAGATGGCGCAGAAAAAAGAAGATGTCTCAACCCCGCTCATACCCATGACCCTGGAAGGATGCGTTGTTCGGATGGCGGATACCATCAGCTACATCGGTCGCGATATAGAGGATGCCATCCGGCTAAATATCATCGAACGGATCGACCTCCCGAAAGAGAGTGTGGACATATTGGGGAACACAAACGGAACCATTGTTTACCATCTGGTCACGGATGTGATCAACACCAGCTTTCAAAACCCCTATATCGCTTTCAGCCGGAAAGCATCCGAAGCGTTAAAGCAGCTCAAGGCTTTTAACCTCGAGCGGATTTACATGAGTTCGAAAATCAAAAAGGACACCGAGACCATCAAAACACTTTTTGGGATGCTTTTTGAAAAATATCTCGATGATATTGAAAATGAGAACCATTCATCGGTGATATTCAAAGGTTTTTTGAAAAATATGTCTGAAGATTATATTCAAAACCACTGCAAAGAAGAAATCGTCAGGGATTTTATCGCCGGCATGACGGACCAATATTTTTTAAGACAGTGCCCTGAAAACGTGCGGCCGAAAATTAGATTTCATTGAAACCAGAAATCATCTCAGAAAGACGGATATGGGAAAATCAGCAAATCGCCGCAGGAAAGACAACATTTTTAAATCCCAAAAACGATCTTACCGGAATTTGATCTCAAAATCCAACCTGGTCGCCTTCAGGGTAACCGTTAAAGAAACAGATCTGTTTGTACAGGCCTCGACACCTCTTGAAGACATTACCAGGGAACTGGTACTGGAGAAGAGAGGGTATATCGAGAACTATATCAAAAAGCACCCTGAATTCGCGAGAACCTTGCAGCCATGGCATGTAACGGCATTTGAGCCGGTCATTATCCGCGATATGGCCCTTGCGGGAGAAAAAGCGGGTGTCGGCCCAATGGCTGCAGTGGCCGGCGCAATCGCCGAACATGTGGGTATTGATCTACTGCGATATAGCCATGAGGTCGTTGTAGAAAACGGCGGCGATGTTTTTCTAAAATCGGATGATCCGCTTACCGTCGGTATTTTTGCAGGCCGGTCGCCGTTGAGTTTACGCATGGGAGTTCGTATCGAATCCGGGGGAAGCCCAATAGCCGTATGCACATCGTCGGGCACCGTCGGCCATTCGTTGAGCCTGGGGAAAGCCGATGCGGTATGCGTGGTATCGGATTCCTGTTGCCTTGCAGATGCCGCTGCAACGTCCATCGGAAATCGGGTAAAATCAAAGGGTCATATCCAGCCGGCAGTCGATTTCGGTAAACATATCGAAGGCGTTAGGGGGATTGTGGTGATCATTGAAGATGAGATCGGTATATGGGGGGATCTGGAGGTCGTACCGCTGAACTTAGAAAAAGGTTGAGTTTTCAGTAAGAAAAAGGTAGAGGGAATCATGGAATGCCGGAATTATGGAGGACGCCGCTTCAGGCATGATTAAATTTTTGGCTGAAAGAACCTGAGCCAAATTGAAAATTGAAAGAATTTCTTCCGCCACTAAGGCACCGAGTCACTAAGAAAGAATAATAAATATGTCCTTTGTGTCTTAGTGCGAGACCTTTGAAAAATGCATATTTTTGATCGAGTTTAAAGCAGGCAATAATTTTAACCACAGGAATACATTGAGTATTTCGAGGATTAAAATTTGAGCCTAACGCAGAAATCGGGCAAAAAGAGGTGTTTTGCAAAGGTTTCAGTGCCGTTGTGGCAGGCACACCAAGATATTTTGAATTTGGATTGGATGGATTGGATAGGAGCTGTGACATGAAGACCATGTGGGCGCCCTGGCGCATGGAATATATTCTCGGCGAGAAAGACGAAGGGTGCATTTTTTGTAAAGCGCTTTCAGATCAGGACAACCTGACGCTTTATAAAGGTCATGCGGCACTGGTTGTTATGAATAAATATCCATATATCAACGGTCATTTGCTGGTTGCGCCGATCCGGCATTTATCCGCGTTGGACCAAATGAATAAAGATGAAATGGGGGATCTTCTCGAAACTGTCGAAAAATCCGTGGGAATCTTAAAAAAGACGATGAAGCCGGACGGTTTTAACGTTGGGCTCAATTTGGGAAAAGTGGCGGGCGCCGGCGTTGAGGAACATCTCCATTTCCATATTGTTCCCAGGTGGTTTGGGGATACCAATGCGTTAACCGTTTTTGCCGATGTACGCGTCATTCCGGAGCATTTGCTGGCCACTTACAACAAGCTGAAGCCATACTTTGATAAAATGGATTAAATATCCTGAATTAAAAGGAGATAAATGATGAAAAAAGTGAAAATTGTACTCTGGATCATTTTACTCGGCTTTCTCGCAATTATCTTTTTTTCAAACCAAGATTATTTTTTAGCCAAACAAAGCATTCAAATAAAAATACCACATGTCGCAACCAAATCATTCAAAGAGGTGCCCAATATCGTCTACTTTCTTGTTTTTTTTGTTATCGGTTTTTTGATTGCTTATTTTCTCAGTCTTTCCGAACGGTTCAAATCGAAAAAGACCATTAAAAATCTAAATTCGGCAGCGACCTCACAATTGCAGGAAATTTCAGATCTCAAGAAGGAAATGGACGCATTAAAGAGCAATGTTGTCGACAATAAAGCATCTGAACCTGAGCCCGAAGCGCAGAGCCCGGCGAGCACGACTTGACATTTTTGTTGAATATTTTATAATTTATGCGCGTTAACCGCAGTCAATATCATTTTTGTTGTGAGTTTTATCCGCCGTTGGCGTGATCTTTCAGCCAAAAATTTAATGATACCCGAAAGGGTCATCTTTTCAAAAAGGTCACATTGTCACCTTTTTTCGTTGTTCGAGTCGTATGAATCTTCAAAAAGCAACGCCCATGATCAAACAGTATCTCTCCATCAAGGAAAGGTATACGGATGCGATACTTTTTTACAGGATGGGTGATTTTTACGAAATGTTTTTTGAAGATGCCGAAGTTGCATCCAAAGCCCTTGAAATTACCCTGACATCCAGAAACAAGAAAGATGAATTTCCGATTCCCATGTGCGGCGTGCCGTACAAGGCTGCCCGGGGATATATCGCCCGGCTTGTAGACCGGGGCCACAAGGTGGCCATTTGCGACCAGGTGGAAGACCCCGCTCTCGCCAAAGGGTTGGTCAAAAGAGAAGTCGTTCGGGTGATGACGCCGGGAATGATCCTTGACAATGATCTTTTGGACGAAAAATCGGATAATTATGTTCTTGCCGTGGCCCGGCAAGATGATATGTTCGGGCTCAGCTATTTGGATATTTCCACCGGATCTTTCAGGCTCTCGGAATCAAGGGATATGGGCTCGATTATGGACGAAGCCCTTCGAATTTCGCCCAGTGAAGTGCTTTTTCCGGAATCATCAAAAAACGACCGGCTTTTTTTACCGGTGTCGAATGCCTTGTCGGATCGATCCATAAGCTATATATCAGACATTGCGTTTGAATATGGCAGAGGGCGTCAACGGCTCATCGATCAATTTAACACCCTTTCCCTTGAAGGTTTTGGGTGCGAACAAATGAAGGCCGGCGTCCGTGCTGCCGGTGCTTTGGTTTATTATATAAGAGAAACACAGAAACAAAAAATCCAACATTTATCAACGCTTGAATCTTATTCCCTCAGCAACTACCTTATTATCGACGATATAAGCTTCCGAAATCTCGAAATTATAAAAAATATTAGAACAGGATCAAAGCAAGGAACACTCCTGGGGATCATGGACCAAACCGTGACGGCCATGGGCGGGAGACTGCTGAAACGATGGATCCGGTATCCGCTAATGGATGTGCCCGAGATATCATCCAGGTTGGATGCCGTTGAAGAAGCGAAAAAAAACATATCGGTTCGCCGGAATATCCGTGAAAAAATGAAAACGGTATATGATCTTGAGCGACTCGGAAGCAAGATTGCCATGGGACAGTGCAATGCCCGGGATCTTGTTGCACTGAAACAGTCGCTGAACAGTCTTCCGGATATCTGGTCCATGCTTTCAGATTTCGATGCGGAACGCTTAAAGTGCGGTCAAAATATCGACAACTTGTGTGAACTGGCCGAATTGATCGATAAGGCCATTCGAGAAGATGCGCCGCCGTTTGTCAATGAGGGGCAAATGATCAAAGCCGGCTTCAATGGCGAGCTCGATGAACTCATTTCCATGAGCAGGGACGGGAAAAAATGGATGGCCCAGCTCGAATCCAAAGAAAAGGATGCAACAGGGATCAGCTCGCTTAAAGTCAGTTATAACAAGGTGTTCGGTTATTTTATCGAGATTCCCAAAGCCCGGTCCAAAGCGGTTCCATTGCATTATGTGCGTAAACAGACCCTTGTAAATGCAGAGCGATACATTACTGACGAGTTGAAAAAGTTTGAAACAAAAGTGTTGGGGGCAGAAGATCAACGGGCGGTTCTTGAATTCGAGCTGTTTACCCAAATAAAAAACGAGGTCATAAAAAACAACAGTGCCATTCAACAGGCGGCCCGATTTCTGGCTGGTTTGGACTGTTTGCTGACGCTGGCTGAAATTGCCGACCAAAATGACTACCACCGGCCGGAAATTAACACCCAGGGCTGCCTTCTCATTGAAGACGGGCGCCATCCGGTGGTGGAGAAAATGATAACCGGCGAGCGATTCGTACCGAACACCATTCGTTTGGATGATGCCGATGAGCAAATACTCATCATCACCGGCCCCAATATGGCCGGAAAATCAACGGTGCTTCGTCAGGTGGCGCTGATGGTTCTCATGGCCCAGATCGGCGCTTTTATCCCGGCATCAAAAGCTTCGATGGGTATTACGGATAGAATATTCACACGTGTCGGCGCCCTGGACAATCTTTCCCAGGGACAGAGCACCTTTATGGTCGAGATGCAGGAAACGGCCAATATTTTACATAACGCAACTCAAAAGAGTCTCATCATCATGGATGAAATCGGCCGGGGAACCAGTACCTTCGACGGTCTCAGCATTGCATGGGCGGTTGCGGAACACCTTCATGATTTAAAGGGCAAGGGGGTTAAGACACTTTTTGCCACCCATTACCATGAGTTGACGCAGCTGGTTCGATCCAAGCCCCGGGCAAAAAATTATAATATCGCCGTCAAAGAGTGGAATGATGAAATCATTTTTCTAAGAAAGCTGGTGGAAGGCGGCACAAACAGAAGTTACGGTATACAGGTGGCGCGGCTTGCGGGCATTCCTAATCCGGTTATCCTTCGTGCCAAAAAAATTCTTTATGAAATCGAAAACAACGAAAGTGGCTTGAAGGGGTCATCTGTTTTGACCGAAGGATTGAATATTACGGGGAAAGGTCACGTACAGCTCAATCTTTTTTCCAAAGCGGATCATTTTATTGTAGAGAAACTGCAAAATCTCGACATCTCGAAAATGACGCCGCTGGATGCGCTCAATTGTTTAAATGAACTGCAGGAGAAGGCCAAGACCATTGTTATTTAATCACAAAAAGATATGTTTTTCCGGTATCCTGGTGATCTGCATATTTTTTATGATGCCACCGCGGATCTCATCTGCGGCGACCGCAAAACAAAAGTATTATAGAGCGGAAGCCTGCTATAAAAAACTTCGTCACAGTCCCAAAAAACAAAAATACAGAGACAAATGGCTGGCCTGCATCGAAAAATTCGATGCGGTTTACCGACATGATCCCCAGGGACCATGGGCGGCGGCAGGACTTTATATGTCCGGACAACTGTATCAGGAACTTTATAAACGATCCTTCAAAACATCCGACAAGGAAACAGCAGGGCATATCTATGACCGTATTATCGCGGGTTTTCCGAAAAGCAGATACCACCGAAGCGCTGAAATTGCCTTGCGTCATTTGAGATATAAAACGACTCAAAAATTAGCTGCTAAAAACGCAACATCCAGTAAAAAGAAGGCAGATGACGAAATTGAAGCGGAAATTGAAAAGTATGCTTCAGCACCGGTTTCGGTTAACAAAAATATAAAGGCGCCTTCGTCGGAGACGGCCACCGTTTCCGGCCTTCGATACTGGTCGAATCCCAGTTATACCCGGGTCGTTGTGGATGCGGACAACGATGTTGTCTATAGCCATAAACTTCTCAAAAAAGACGCATCGAATAACAAACCTCAACGGTTATATGTCGATTTAAACAACAGCCGGCTGAAAAAAGACATTGAAAAAACCGTTCCGATCAATGACGATCTCCTCCTCGACGCCAGGGCCGGTCAGTTTGCATCCAACCGGGTTCGCGTTGTGGTCGATATTAAGTCATTCAAGCGATATAAGATATTTTCACTCAAAAATCCGTTCAGGATCGTTATCGACATCTGGGGAGAAGTCGCGCCATCGCCGTCACCGATTTTAAAGGCGAATATAAAAAGTGAAAAACTTCCGCCCGGGGCGTTGGTCAAGCAGCTTGCCCTGGGTGTTCACCGTATTGTCATCGATCCGGGGCACGGGGGTAAAGATTACGGCGCGCCGGGATATCAACGCGGTGTATATGAAAAAGATATCAATCTGATGCTTGCACGGCGGTTGGCCAGGAAAATTCGCAAAGAACTGGGGTGTGAGGTGATCATGACCCGAAACAGCGATCGATACCTGACCCTTGAAGAGCGCACCGCCATTGCAAATACTAAAAATGCAGACCTTTTTATTTCCATACATACCAACGCCGCCCGGGACAAAAGGGCATACGGCATCGAGACGTTTTACCTGAATCTGGCCACGGACAATGATGCCATTCTGGTCGCAGCCAGGGAAAATGCGACTTCAACAAAAAATATCAGTGATTTGGAAACGATTTTGAGCGACCTGATGCAAAATGCCAAGATCAACGAATCGAGCCGTCTGGCGGTTTATGTCCAAAAATCGATGTGCCGGTATTTGGGAGACCATTACAGCAGGGTAAGGGGTAAAGGTGTAAAACAGGCCCCGTTCTATGTGCTTCTGGGTGCCCAGATGCCCGCAATCCTGATAGAAACGTCATTCATCAGCAATCCCAGGGAATGCCGAAGGCTAAGAAGTACAATCTATCAGGATAGAATATCCGAAGCCATTATCAAAGGAATCAAAAAATATATCAGGAACATGAATCCGACGGCATTCACGGATAAAAATCCTAACCCGAGTTCGGGAAAATACGGAGGATAGACAATGGAATACCGAAACATCATATTTCAAGCAGAAAAAAGGATCGCCACCATCACGTTCAACAGGCCCGAAGTACTAAACGCACTGAATGAAGCATGCCTCGAAGAATTTGCCCATGCCATTGATGTGATTGATGGAAACGAAGATGTCAGGGTGCTTATCCTTACCGGCTCCGGAGAAAAATCCTTTGTCGCAGGGGCGGATATCAAGGAGTTTTTGAAATTCAATGTTCTTAAAGCAAAAACCTTTTCCGAGAAAGGGCATCATATTGTCCAAAGGCTCCAGGATCTGCCCATACCCGTCATCGCGGCGGTCAACGGTTTTGCACTGGGCGGCGGATGTGAGGTGATTCTGGCATGCGATTTTGTTTATGCCTCTGAAAACGCCATGTTCGGTCTGCCGGAAATCAATCTGGGCATCATTCCCGGATTTGGCGGCACCCAGAGACTGCCGAGACTCATCGGTAAAAACAGGGCCAAAGAGATGATATTTACGGGCAAAATGATTCCCGCGGCCGAAGCCCATGCCATAGGGTTGGTCAACAAAGTGTGTTCCCAGGAACAACTCATGGATGAAGTCATGAAAGTTGCCGGGATCATTGTTTCAAAAGGTAAGGTTTCCCTGCGTGCGGCAAAACAGGCCATCAACACCGGCATGGATGTGGATCTCAAGACAGGGTGCCGCATTGAGAGCGATTCGTTTGCCATATGCCTGACAAGCCCGGATGCAATGGAAGGGACGAAGGCTTTTCTTGAAAAACGAGAGGCCCGGTTCAAGGGAACATTGACGGAATAATAATCAATCTTTTTCCTTGACATAAACGAATCCATCAAATATAGAGCCACAAATAAAGATGACATAACAACTTTAGTTTATAGGACATAACAGATGCGGTTTCGGTTTTTCTACTTTGGTTTTTTTAGTTTTTTGGATGGCTTCTTTTTTAGGAAGTCTATCCATGGGCCGGCAAGGTAGAAAAAACCAGCTTGTTAAAAACCATGGGTAGACAAAAAATGAAACCCATGGTTTTCTTTTTTAAGGCTGTGGGTTTAAACCCTGCAGCTTTTTTTTTAGAAGCTATTTCAAGATAATCTTTTGGCCCAAACTCGGCGTTGGAACTTCGTTTTAAGTCCTCGACATACTTGAGTATGCGTGTCGAAGATCCCGTTAGCAAACGGGGCGGGTTAAAACTCGACTCCGCGTTCTTGTCCCGCCAATCCTCGACGGGAGATTTTGAACCAAAATCTTTATTTTGAGATGGCTTCTAGTATGTTGATGAAATTTTCGTTTAAGAACTTAGAAGTGGTTTCAAAACCTTCAATCGGGCTTAAGGTCACGGCGGACTGAAACGGCCAACCGCAGGAATATCGGGAATATTTCGAGGATTGGACGTTTCAGTTCAACACAGAGACTGGTCCGCCTTTGGCGGATTGAGCCCGAGAGGGGGTTTTGAAACCACTTCTGAAATAAAATCATTTCTGAAAGGAGCGTATTGTAATGATTCTCGACATCGGATTCGAAACCATGCCAAGAGAAGATCTCGAGGCCATCATACTTCGGCGGCTCAGAGCGACCATTGATCGTGTCTATGCGAATGTACCGTTTTATCGTAAAAAATTTGAAGAAAATAATCTTACACCCAATGATATCAAGTCTCTTGAAGATTTAAAACGGATTCCATTTACCACAAAGGAGGATTTAAGAGACAACTATCCTTTTGGCATGTTTGCCGTGCCAATGGACAATGTCGTTCGAATCCATGCATCCTCAGGCACCACCGGTAAACCTACCGTGGTGGGGTATACGGCAAGAGACATCAATACCTGGGCCGAACTGATGGCGCGTTCGCTGGCTGCCGGCGGCGCGACCCGGGGAGACATCATTCACAATGCTTATGGGTACGGACTGTTTACAGGGGGGCTGGGTGTTCACTATGGTGCGGAAAAACTCGGAGCATCCGTTATCCCGGTTTCAGGAGGAAATACAAAACGGCAGATCGTCATCATGAAGGATTTCGGTCCTACGATATTGACGGCAACGCCTTCCTACGCGCTTCACCTTTCGGAGGTTGCCGAAGAATTGGGGGTCTCTTTCAAAGATTTTAAATTTAAATACGGAATATTCGGTGCTGAACCCTGGTCCGAAAAAATGCGAGATGAGATTGAAAGAAAGCTGCACATGGTTGCCGTGGATATCTATGGTTTGAGCGAGGTGATCGGGCCCGGAGTCGCCATTGAATGTCATGAGGCAAAAAAAGGGCTTCACGTATTTGAAGATCATTTTATTCCCGAAGTGATTAACCCTTCAACCGGAGAAGTTCTTCCTTACGGCGAAACCGGAGAACTGGTTTTCACGACCATCACCAAAGAAGCATTCCCGGTCATTCGTTACCGGACCCGGGACATCACCTCTCTGAATCCTGAGCCGTGTATTTGCGGTCGGACACATATCCGCATGAACAAGGTCAGCGGACGAACGGATGACATGCTGATTATCAGGGGCGTTAATGTCTTCCCGTCTCAGATTGAAAGCGTTTTGATGGAGATGGAGGAAGTTGAACCGCATTATCAGCTTGTTGTTGACAGAGTCGGCAATTTGGATACCCTTACGGTTCTGGTTGAGGTGGGTGAACGTCTCTTTTCCGATGAAGTCAAACGCCTTCAGGATCGGGAAAAGAAAATTGCAAAAAATATCAAAGACTATCTCGGCGTTTCGGCAAGAGTTAAGCTGGTGGAACCCAAGGTCATCGCCCGGAGTGAAGGAAAAGCGGTGCGGGTGATTGATAATCGGAACATATGAGTGTTCAGTGTTCAGGGTTCAGGGTTCGATGTTCAGCGTTCAGGATGGTGATCCTTCCTACTCGTATTATCGTCCTTCCTGAACTCTGAACCCCTGAACTCTGCACACTGGCCAGAGCACAGAGATAAGCAAGGGTGAAGGCTCAAAGCTCGAAGCTGAAGGCTCAAAGCTGAAAGGATAGAATACAGATGACACGGATATTTCGGATTTTCGCGGATGAGAAAGCGGAGGTTCACACGGCGCAAGCGCCTGCGCTGCGCGTCGCCCCAATTGTGAGCGTAGCGAACCACTTAAATATCTGCGCAGATCCCTTAGATCCGCGTCATCTGTGTCCTATATTAAAAATGATAAATGATCAATGACAAATGATAAACCATCATAAGGAGGCAGATATGCGGGCGGAACAGATATCAGTCTTTTTGGAAAACAAGGCCGGGCGTTTGGCCGAAGTGACAGGGATTCTTTCCGACGCAAAGGTGAATATCAGAGCCCTTGCGCTTGCGGACACATCCGACTTCGGCGTGCTTCGCCTGATCGTAGACAATAATGAAAAGGCCGTCGAGGCGCTGAAGAACCGGGGATTTACCGTGGGAAGAACCGATGTCTTGGCAGTGGAGGTGGAAGACAGACCCGGCGGCCTGCACAATATCCTGGACATGTTGAACGAGGCCGAGATTAACGTGGAATATATGTACGCCTTTGTTCAACACAGCGGAAAAAATGCGGTAATGATTTTCCGCATTGATAATATCGATGAAGCCGTTAAGGTGCTTGAAGAAAACAATGTCAAGGTGATCAACGGCAGCGAGGTATATACCCTTTAAGCTGATCTTGCAGTGTAAAGCGGCTGGTTCTGCGGATCGCAGCGTCAAGCCTTTGGTTTCGAATGTGATCCATTTGAAACCGACCATCATGGCAATAGAAGCTATCTAAAAATAAAGATTTTGATTCAAAATCTCCCGTCGAGGATTGGCGGGACAAGAACGCGGAGACGAGTTTTAACCCGCCCCGTTTGCTAACGGGATCTTCGACACGCATACTCAAGTATGTCGAGGACTTAAAACGAGGTTCCAACACCGAGTTTGGGCCAAAAGATAATTTTGAGATAGCTTCTAGCCTTTTCGTGCCTTATGCGGCCGAAGACATCGGATGGATGATGAAACCGATTCGACTGTAAAAAGTAATTTGATTTTCGTAACGATTCGCATGTTAACCGTTTAAAAAAGGAGGAGGCGTAGATGATACTCAAAAGAATTTCCATTTTTTTGACAATCGGTCTTTTCTGTCTGGGACTGACGGTCAGCCCGGCACTGGCATTCAAGGGAGCATATAAGGTGGGCGCTGTTTTTTCCGTGACCGGCAGGGCATCATTTTTGGGAGATCCTGAAAAGAAAACCGCTGAAATGATTGCGGAGCAGATCAACAAGGCCGGCGGCATCAACGGCAAAAAGCTGGAGCTGATTGTATATGATACCGAAGGCGATGCGACCAAAGCGAATTTGGAAGTAAAAAAACTGATTACCCAGGACAAAGTCAGTGCGGTGATCGGTCCTTCCTTGAGCGGGACGTCCCTTGCGGTGGTGCCTTTGGCAGAAAAATATAAGACGCCGCTGATTTCCTGTGCTGCCAGTTACAAGATCGTTCACAATGACAAAACCGGCAAACCCTATAAATGGGTGTTTAAGACACCGCAAACCGATACCATGGCGGTAGAGGCGATTTATACGCATATGAAAAAACACGGTATCAGCAAAATCGCCATTATAAGCGGAACCACCGGTTTCGGAGCCAGCGGCCGCGGAGAATTGATCCGGCTGGCACCCAAATACGGCATCACGATTGTTGCCGATGAAAAGTACGGTCCAAAAGATACGGATATGACGGCTCAGTTGACCAAGATCAAGGGTACGTCACCCCAGGCCATTGTCAATTGGTCCATTGGACCGACCCAGGTAACCGTGCTTCGCAACTGGAGAGATTTGGGAATGTCCGATATCCCCTTTTACCAGAGCCACGGCTTCGGGAGCCGCAAAAATATTGAGCTGGCTGCAGGGGCGGCGGAAGGTGTTTACGCGCCTTTGGGCGGATGTAACATTGCCGAACTGCTGCCGGCCGATAATCCGCAAAAGAAAGTGACCATGAAATATTTGAAAGACTACATGGCCAAGTATCATGAACCACTGTCTTCTTTCGGCGGTCATGCATGGGATGCGCTGGAGATGGTCGCAAAGGCGCTTACGCATGTGGGCGGCGACAGGGCAAAGATTCGAAATTACCTTGAAAACCATATTAAAGGTTTTGTGGGCCAGCACGGTGTATTCACCTATTCTGCAACAGATCACAATGGGTTGACCAAAGATGCTTTTAAGATGGTCGTGGTCAAAAACGGAGACTGGGCTCTGGCGAACTGATCCTTTTGCCGGGTTGTTGCCTGAATTTAGAAGCCATCTCAAACGCAATGAAGCTCTCCGCAGCCTTCTGCGGGGAGCTTTATTTAATGAAAGATAATGGAAAAAATTACCCTCGCAGGTCAGATTTTTCAATATTTGATCACAGGGCTCACCGTCGGCAGTATCTATGCCATGGTGGCCGTGGGATTTAATATTATTTACAATGTCACCGAGATCATCAATTTTGCCCAGGGCGAATTCGTCATGCTGGGCGGGCTGATCATGGTTTTTTTTTATGCGGTGGTGAAGCTGCCCTTGGTCGTGGCGTTTCCGGCCACGGTGCTCCTCGTGACCCTGGTGGGGATACTCCTGGATCGTCTGGCCATCCGTCCCATCCGGCAACCTACTGTTTTGACGTTGATCATCGCCACCATTGCCGCATCGATCTTGATCAAGGGCGCGGCCATGCTGATCTGGGGCAAGGATCCCTATGATCTTCCGGCGTTTTCCGGACGTAATGCCATCACGGTTTTCGGCGCGGTCATACAGCCCCAGTATTTCTGGGTGATCGGTTTCCTGATCATCGTCGTCATTGCGTTATCGATCTTTTTTGATCGAACCATTGTCGGTAAAGCCATGAGCGCCTGTGCGGACAATCCGGACGCCGCCAGTCTGGTGGGGATAAACGTTCAGCAGATGATTTTGCTCTCCTTTGCCCTTTCTGCCGCCATTGGTGCAGTGGCCGGTATTACCGTAACGCCGATATCCCTGATGGAATACGACCGGGGGGCGATGCTGGCCGTAAAGGGATTCGGAGCGGCCATACTCGGCGGACTGGGAAGTTTCCCGGGAGCTGTTCTGGGCGGGCTGATTATGGGTACCATCGAATCCATGGGCGCCGGACTCATTAGCTCAGGATATAAGGATGCTTTTGCCCTTATTGTGCTGCTGGTTGTGTTGTTCTTCAAACCCAGCGGGATCATGGGAAGCATAGAGATCAGCAGGATTAAGAGGTTTTAAGCATGCTGCGCGTCGCCAAACTTCCCATCGCGGTTTTTGCGCTCTTTATCATCGTTTTCCCATGGATCGCCCACAAAATTCCCCCTATCGAAAACTATACCGACATCATGATTTTTGCAGGGATTTACTGCCTCATCACTTTGGGTTTGAGCCTGCTCATGGGATACGCCGGTCAGATTTCCATCGGGCATGCGGCCTTCTACGGCATCGGGGCATATACTTCCGCGATCTTGACGGCGAATTATGGCTTCAATCCCTGGTTGTGTATGTTTTTCGGCATGATCGTGACGGCGGTGGTTGCGGTCCTGGTGGGAGCGCCATCTCTCAAACTGAGAGGCCATTATCTGGCCATGGCAACCCTTGCCTTCGGAATTATCGTCTATATCGTTTTCAACGAGGAGACAGCCTGGACCGGCGGTCCGGACGGCATGACCGGCATACCGGGATTAAGTTTGCTCGGATTTGCGTTCGATTCTGTCGACAGATATTATTACCTGGTGTGGATTTTTGTTTTTGCAGCTTTTATCTTTACCGCCAATTTAATTCAATCAGACACCGGAAGGGCCTTAAGAGCCATCCATGCCAGCGAAACGGCGGCCGGCGCCATGGGCGTGGATATATCCGGACATAAATTGTTGGTTTTTGTCTATTCCGCGGTGCTGGCCTCTCTGGCAGGGAGTCTTTATGCCCATTACCTTAATTTTATCAACCCGTCCACTTTTGACCTTTTCTTTTCAATCAAACTTTTGATTATGATTGCACTGGGAGGCATGTATAACCTATGGGGCGCAATTATCGGCGCCGGTCTTATCACGTTTTTAAGCTATGAATGGCTGCATTACTTTGAAGAATTCGAAGTTATCGTGTACGGCGCGATTTTGCTGCTGGTGACCATTTTCTTGCCCAAAGGACTGGCGGGAACGCCTGAAATTGTAAAAACCTGGTTCAGGAAATAATGACCCGATGAATTTTATAGGAGAAGATAATATTCTGGAAGTGAACCGCGTGAACATGGCCTTCGGCGGCTTGATGGCCTTGAGCTATCTCAGTTTCAAAGTCAAAAGAGGAATGATCAAGGCGGTTATCGGCCCCAACGGCGCCGGGAAAACAACGCTCTTCAATATCATTACCGGCTCTTTCCCTCCGACCGAAGGCTCGATTATATTCAAGGGCATGCCGGTCGAACGTCTCAAAGCCCACAAGATCGCCCATAGGGGCATCTCCAGAACGTTTCAGACGGTGGAGTTGTTCGATAATATGACGGTACTGGAAAATGTGATGCTGGGGTGTCATACATGTATCCGGACTTCGTTTCTGGCGTCAGGGTTAAGACTGCCCATGGCCCGGAAAAAAGAAGCCCAAATACGGGAAAAGGCCATGAAAATCCTGAAATTTATCGGTCTTGCCGACAAGTTCAAAGATCCTGCGGACAGTCTGCCCCTTGGTGAGCAGAAGATACTCGAAATCGGGCGCGCACTGGCCGGAGACCCGGAGCTGATTTGTCTGGATGAACCCGCGGCCGGTCTCAACGAGACCGAAACTTATGTGGCCTCTTCTTTGATTCGGGCCATCAATGCAAAGGGAATCACCGTTTTACTGGTGGAGCACGACATGAAGGTGATCATGAACATCTCAGATGAAATCGTCGTATTGAATTACGGACAGAAGATCGCCGAAGGATCGCCCCGGGAGATACAAAATAACGCCAGGGTGATTGAAGCTTATTTGGGAAGCGGGTCTTAAATATGCTTAACATAAAGGGTTTAAATGCTGCCTATGACAATATCCGGGTGCTGAAAAACATCTCCATCAAGGTGCCGAAAGGAAAGGTGGTTTCCATTATCGGTGCGAACGGAGCCGGCAAATCCACGTTGCTGAAGGCCATCTCGGGATTGATAAAAATCAAAAAGGGAAGTATTTTTTATAAAAACAAGGATATCGGCGGAATGTCCGCCAGCCGGATCGTGGGATTGGGGATATCACTGGTGCCGGAAGGGCGGCAGATCTTTGCCCATCTGAGTGTTTTGGACAATATTCATCTGGGCGCTTACCTTTATTTTAAACGTAATAACCGGCATGAGATCAACGCGCGCGTCCATCGCATTTACGAGATCTTCCCCATCCTTGAAACACGCTCGAAACAAATTGCCGGTACGCTGTCCGGTGGCGAGCAGCAGATGCTGGCCGTTGCCCGCGCCCTGATGGCACGGCCGAAACTGCTGCTTTTAGATGAACCTTCCATGGGCATCGCCCCGTTGATCGTGCGCGAGATTTTTCATGTGATCGAAATGCTCAACGAGTCCGGAACCACGGTCCTATTGGTTGAACAGAACGCCCGGGTGGCGCTGAAAGTGGCCCATTACTCTTATGTACTCGAGAGCGGTGAAATCGTAATGGAAGGGCTGGCCGGCGAACTGCTGGACAATCCCAAGGTCAAAGAGGTATATCTGGGCGGATAATAGTGTCCATCCGTAAATGGTCTTTTTGCCCAAGCTCTGTGTTATGCTCAAAAAATAATCCTCGGAATATTATTTATATGCCTGCGGTTATTTTTTTAGCATGCCTTGATCTTAAACAAAAATCCTCATTTACGGATGGACACTATCTAAAACATTGCCAGTTTAAATCAATGCAGTTTAAAGTGTAATTCAATTTATGTCGGAAGAACGCTTAATAAGGTTTCGTAATGAAAGAACCTTCGAAAAACATTTGAATTCTTGAATTCTTGACCTCTCGAATCCTTTAAATATCAATAATCGAAAGATTGGGATAGCATCATGGACTCCGAAAAATCGAACGATACCCAAAAAGATACCGACGGTAAACACAAACCGATGATTCAGGTGATTTATGGGATTGCGCTGACCTTGGCGGGCATCGGCGTGTTCTACAGAATACCCCAGGTCATGCCCAGAATCGAACAAATGCATCAATTTTCTTCGGTGATGGGCTTTATCCGTTTCAGCTTCTACCTGCTGGGTGTTTTGCTCATCGGCGGCGGATTGAAAAAGATTTATGAAAATTATAAGAAATTGTAACATCCTCTCCGTTTAAACCTCCCTGGATTCCCAAAAACACACCATCAGATCATCGTCCGCGTGATCGAAAAAAAACTTCGGATCGAAACCAGCTCATGTCAAAATTAAAGTTATTTTACTAATCTGACGATAAATAATGAATGAGATTCCAAAAAGAAAATAAAAGGAACGGGCTCGGATGGCCAGCGACATTAATTTCTTGTCATATAGATATATTGTGGGTGATGCGGGTTGGAATTGGATCAGTTAAAGGCCTGAATAAATGGAGTCTGTGATGATCGACCGTCGTATTCTGATTGTTGATGACAGTGCCGTGTTCCGGACAAGCATGAAAAAAATTCTGGAGTCGAAAAACGACGAGATCGTTTTAGCGGAAGACGGGCAAGAGGGCCTTGATTTGGCATTAAAGGGAAAATTCGATATTGTCGTCAGCGATATCGATATGCCGAAAATCAACGGCATTGATTTGTGTCGCAGTCTGAAAAACAGCGCAGGCACCCAGGGAACGCCTGTTGTCATGGTCAGCACTTTTGATTCCGACAGCGATGTCGACAAGGGGTTCCAGGCGGGTGCAGCAGCCTACCTGTCAAAATACGAGATACAAAACAGTTTGCGTGAAACCGTAGACAGTGTCTTGTCAAAATCCAAGTTTAAGAGCAATCGCCTTGTCATGGTGGTGGACGATTCCAAGGTTATACTTCGGATTGTCGAAAAAGGCTTGGCAGAAGCCGGGTTTAAGGTGATAACTGCCGAAAACGGGAAAAAAGCGCTCGATCTGTTGGATGACATCCGGCCGGATCTGATATTGACCGATATCGAAATGCCCGATATCAACGGCTTTGAATTCTGTGAAGCGATCCTCACGAACACTGAATTGTCCTCGATACCGATCGTAGCAATGAGTACGAAGACCGACCGTGGTTATATGAAGCGGATGCTGCAAAATGGCGCCTCGGCCTATCTTTGCAAGCCATTCAATATCGATGAACTGGTGATTCTCGTTGAAAAATTACTGTCGGATCAGTTCCACATGCTGCTGATGGAAAGAGAGCGTCTGGATTCCGAGCGGAACTTGATGATTGCGAGTATTACCAGCCTTATTACCGCACTTGAGGCCAGAGACAATTATACCAAAGGACATTCCGAGGCGGTCGGGAAAATCGTGTCCGGAATGTTGGGAAAAGCCGGCGCCAGTCAGAAGGAAATCGAAACCGTTACCATCGGCGGCAGGCTGCATGATATCGGTAAGATCGGGGTTAGAGACGAAATCCTGCTCAAACCCGGGCGATTGACAAACAAAGAGTTCGCACATATCAAAAAACATCCGGTTATCGGCGCCAATATTATCAAATCGATTCCAAGTTTTTCGGACGTCATCCCCATTGTGTTATCCCACCACGAACGTATTGACGGAAAGGGATATCCCGAGGGGCTTAAAGGAGATGATATCCATTTGTGGGCGCGAATGACTGCCGTTGCCGATACCTATCACTCTTTGACAAGTGACAGGCCCTACCGCAAAGGGATGGCTCAGGATAAAGCGCTTCAAATTATAAAAGATGCCACCGGCACCCAGCTTTGCACGCAGTCTGTGGAATTATTTTTCGACTGGATCTCTCGAAAATAAATATTGTGCATGCATCGAAAACTGTGCAGCAGTGCACATTTTTCTGTGCGATTTCCCATCTGAATATCGACCTTTAATCTTTTCCGGTTTATTTGATTCATACATCCTTCTATATTTCAGTTTTTTATACAACCGCTTAAACCGGGTTCAATCCATGTGCTGCAGAGACTTATCGATGGTAGGATCCGTTACCGATACTTTGGTTTCTCAAAAAAATAACCTTTTGGCACAGGGATTGCTGAGGAGTTGAGTGTTCGGAGTTCAGTGTTCAGCGTTCAGCAAGGACGATTGAACGGCTAAGAAAGATTGCCATCCTGAACTCTGAACACTGAACACTCGTCGCTGCATCGCAGTGACGATAGAGGAATATCATGTTGATCAAGAAGAAAATTTTAAAGAACGGCCAGACCGTCGGCCTGAATCCTCGTAAACTGAAATCCGAGATTGATTACCGGAAAAATCTCCAGGATATTTGCAACAAGATACATGGGGCCGAAAATCTGGATGAGATCCTGGTGGACCTGAAAGATGAGATCACCGCGCTTTTTGAAGCCGAGCGGATCACGGTTTATGTTGTAAACGGGAAAACCCATGAACTGGTGTCCCGGTTTAAATCCGGTAATGAAACTGAAGAAATTCGGATTCTCATGTCTACCGCCAGTATTTCCGGGTGTTCCGCTTTTAAGAGAAAACTTATCAATATTAAAAATGTGTATGATAAATCGGAATTAAAGGCTGTCGATCCCGAGCTTGAATTTGATCAACGATGGGATCTAAAGGCCGGCTTTAAGACGCACCAGGTTTTAGCGGTCCCGATTATTTTTAAAAAATTTCTGATGGGCGTCATTCAACTCATCAATCGAAACGGCGGAGGTGCATTTACCCGGACAGATGAACAGTCCGCCAAGGAGATGGCCGACATCCTTGGAATTGCCCTGTATAATCAGAAAAAGATGGCAAAGTCAACGCCGGGAAAATTTGATTATCTTGTTCAAAACCATATATTAACTCAAAAAGAACTCGAAAGAGCCGTATCAGATGCCCGGGCAGGAAAAGCGGCTGTTGAATCGGTTTTAATGTCTGATTATAAAATTTCCAAACAGGATATCGGAAAATCTTTCAGTCAATTTTACAACGTGCCGTTTGTGGCCTATGATCCCGGCATATCGATTTCGGATAAACTTTTTGCCAATCTCAAAGTGGCTTTTATGCGAAAAAACGCCTGGGTTCCGTTGAAGATGGAAAACGGAAAAATCGTAATTGCCATCGACAATCCGCACGATCTCCGAAAAATCGGCGAAATAAAGACGCTTTTTTCAAACCGGCCCATTTCTTTAAAAGTGGCTTTAAAAAAGGATATCCTCGCTTTTATTCAACGCGCGGTTCGGAAAGAAAAGACGCTGGCTTCCAGATCGGAGATCCTGTCGCGGCTTAAAATCCCGGAGGTGGAGATACACGACGAGGAATCCGTATTATACGAAGAAGACAGTGCCATCGTCCAGTTTGTTAATAAAGTGATTATCGATGCTTATCGGAATGGTGCTTCCGATATACACATCGAGCCTTATCCGGGAAAAACAAATACCCAGATACGTATACGGGTTGACGGCGCCTGCAGGTTGTTCGAGAGTATTCCCTATATACTGCGAGACAAGATTGTGTCGCGAATCAAAATCATGGCAGATCTTGATATTGTGGAGCGGCGCAAACCTCAGGACGGTAAGATCAAATTTAAAAAATACGGCGGACCGGATATCGAACTTCGAGTAGCGACAATTCCGACCCAGGGCAATGTGGAAGATGTTGTTTTACGAATACTCGATGCCGGTGAACCGCTTCCTTTGGGGAAAATAGGTTTTTCAAAAAGTAATTACCATTATTTTACCAAGGCCATCACACAGCCCCACGGCCTTGTTTTTGTTTGTGGTCCCACGGGTTCGGGAAAGACCACCACGCTGCATTCTGCCATGGCACATATCAATACGACGGATACAAAGATCTGGACCGCCGAGGACCCCGTGGAAATCAGCCAGAAGGGATTGAGACAGGTTCAGGTCAAACCCAAAATCGGGTTTAACTTTGCGTCTGCCATGCGGGCGTTTTTAAGGTCGGATCCGGATATTATTATGGTGGGTGAAATGAGAGACAGAGAAACGACATCCATCGGTATCGAAGCATCTCTGACCGGTCATCTGGTACTGTCAACCCTGCACACAAACAGCGCCCCTGAAAGCATTACACGGCTTCTGGATATGGGAATGGACCCATTTAATTTTGCAGATGCAATTTTATGCATCCTTGCTCAGCGCCTGGTGCGTACGACCTGTGTCCATTGCAGACAGCCGTATCCTTTATCCAAAGATGCGCGTGATGAACTTGCAAGAGAATATGGTTCTCCCGACGATTTCGAAAAACATCTTGATATCCCAAATCACGATGATGTGCAATTGTATCGGCCCAAAGGATGCGATAGATGTTACAATACGGGATACGCCGGTCGAATCGCGCTGCATGAACTATTGCGGGGAACCGATGAAATGAAAAAGCTGATCCAGAATAGTTCATCAGTGGAAGCGATACGCCGCCAGGCCGTTAAAGACGGCATGAAGACCTTGAAGCAGGACGGTATTGAAAAAATCATAAAAGGGCACTGCGACCTGCTGCAGATCAGAAAAGTATGTATGAAATAACGCGAATAGATCAATCCCGGATCAGCTTGTTCGTGATTTCATAAACATTGCCGAAAGCATGGCTTGACTGCTCCAGATTGATTATAGGGACCATATCGGAAACTTTGCTCTGGACATGTTTGTCATAAGATATACTGCCCATATCCGACGAAGAAATGGTGAGGTATTTTTCAGCGACGATCTGAACAATACGACCGGCATTTTCATCCTTATCGTTTCTGACCATATTCGTGATTATCGAGAGGCGGATACCTCCGATCTCTTTTTTTAACAATTCAACGATATCATTTTCATCCGATTCTTCAATCATCTGAATCAGTTCTTTGATAGTTCGAATTTTGAGAACATTTTTAGGGTCCATGGCAATTTTAATCAGTGCTTGAAGAGACGGATTTTTGCTGGAAAGCCGGCTTAACTTCCGGTAAACGGCATTGCGAACAAATATGTATGCATTTTGAATCGCTGTCGGCTCCGGGGTAAGGACCACAATTTTTTTATGGGCAACAAGAAAGAAATCCAGAACGTTAAAAGAAGTTCCTGCCCCGAGGTCGAGCACGACATAATCTGCATCCAGCCTTGACAGGTGGGTGATCAGTTTGATTTTTTGGCTGAAATGGGGATTTGCCAAAGAAAGAACATCACTGGCGCCACTGATCAGGCGAAGATTTTTTTCTTCGGTTTCGATGCAAATATCTTCCAGTGACTCAAATTTACGAGTGATGAAATCATTCAGCGTTCTGGCCGGACTTTTAATCCCAAGAAGGGTGTGCAGATTGGCCCCTCCCAAATCGACATCCACGAGGATCGTTCGGTTGCCCATTCGGGCCAGCCAGAATGCCATAATGGTGCTGACAACACTCTTCCCGACGCCGCCCTTTCCACCGCCGAGCGCCCATATTTTGGGACTAGATTCGCTTACCTTGTTCAGTTCTTCGTTCACTTGGCACCTTATTGTTTGATTTTAATTTGCAACCACTTCGAGTTATTTTTCCATCAGCGAATTCCATAAGCTCCAGATGAGGTTTTGTTCCGCTTCAGACCCACAGCAATAGCCTTTCAACAATTCTCGGTCGATATCGCTCATTTCCTTGAATTGAATTCCGATAATGGATGTTTTTTTCCCTTCGACTGAAATTTCCTTGCTCCAGACGATATTTCCTAAGATATTGAGTCTCATAGATTCTATTGGCAGACTCATCTGCATTTTGACATTTTTTCCGGTCAAATTATCTAAATGGCCGGTTTGATATTTCGCGCCCAGTACAACACAGGTGCCGCCCAGAGAAATATCGTCTGTAAACCCTGATAGATTTAAGGGACTTTTTCCGGTTTCGCTCTGAAAAATCATCAAATTCACTTGCATTGGAAGTTGATGACGTGTCGTTTTTCGAACCGTTTTTGAGAATTCTTCTTCGTCGGAATCACGTCGAGATTTATAAAGGGTTTGTATCAGAAGATCAAGGTTCGAATGCTCCGTGCAAAGGGAAAGCAACCTTGCTTTGGATATTTTAAGCAATTCAACATGGGTAATGGATTCGATATCCGATGGCGATAAATTTTCATCTGTCAAGGGATAGATTTCGCCAAAAAAGTCACCTTCGACAAGATTTGTCCGGGATTTTTTTTGCAGAATTTCCTCGTTTTCAGGGCGATGATGAAAGGTCTTTTCAAGTGCTCCTGAAACCACAAAACACAGCTCGCGTTCTTCATCGCCAAATTTTTTTACCATTGTATTGGCGGGGCAGGTATAAGGAACGAGCTTGGTCAATAAGGCGACCATTTCTTCATAGGCCAGACCGGTGAAGAATTTTTGTGCTTGGGTGTCCATAGGGACGCAGTTCCGTAAGGCTTCGTGAAAAGCCAGCCCATCTTCTCGTGACGGTTTGGCGATCCGCCATTCAAAGATCTTGGATGCAACCGCCTGCAACGGCAGGCCCGTTTCTATAAATAACCTGGCTGATGTCTTGTATTCATCGGCGGCATTCAGTGATTTTTCTTTTACCAGTCGATCGGCAAAAACTCTATGGAGCCGCGCATCGTTTGGAAAGGCTTTGATCAGGTTCTCGAACTCTTCGATGGAATCGATGGTAATAGAACCGTCAATGATGCGGTTGACAACGCTATGTTGTTTATCAATCCAGTCGCTCATGACTCACCTTGAAGTGAAAACTTTGCGGAAAAATTTATTTTTCGGATAAAATTTTTTGTTCTTTCAGCATTTCGATTATGGCGTCGATACGCTGGTTCATAATATGGTTTTTTTTATCAGAAAGGCTGAGGATTTTGTGTAATAATTTTATTTTCGTATCGAATTTCAGTAAAATATCTCCAAATTTAGCAAGGTTTTCACTCATTGACACAAATTGTTTATGCACCTCGCCCGAAGCCGAAGCCGAAGCCGAAGTCGCCGGCGCAGACGCCTGCTGTTTTCTGAAAGCTTTTATCATGTTCTCAAGATCATTTTTTTCTGCCTCCGACAGACCGACGGTTATTTCTTCCAGAACTTTGTCGTTCATATTATCCCCTGCCATCACGATTGATCATATTTTTTGAACGCACTTTGAATTTGACCGTCTATATCGGCGATGCGTTTATCCGAGGCTTTGATGAAATCTAAAATTTCGCACAGATGGGCGATGCTCATCGTCTGTTTTTTGCTGAATAATGTCAAAATCAATAATACCACAATACAACCTGCAATGACATCCAATACCGCGAGCAGATAGGTTTGAGTGGCGGTATGCCCCTTGGAAGGAGGCGGCGACGTGTTCTTTTCCTCGGAAATTTGATTCGACGTTCTTTTTGATAATGTATTTTGAGATGTCTGCGATTCATTCAACGGCGGTTTTTTTTCGACCAAGGGTTTAATAGCGGATTCGGGCGCTGATTTTTCCGGTGTATTTTGAAGAATATTCCTTGTTTCTTTTTTGTCGGGCGAAACAGACGATTCTGTTACGGATGCTTTGGGTAATGATTTCTTTTGTTCGGAATTTTCGGTCGGAGAAGACATCCAGTATGCATCCGCAACAACTCGATCAGGGGCTGAAAGTGCATATGATTTGAGAATAAAATATGGAAAAGTCAGGCTGACAACGGCTGTTAGATTTGATTTCTGCCGAATATATTCAACGGAACGAACCAACTGGGTTTTACCTGTTTTATATACTGTCATATGCGGAAGGTTGGTGGTGCTGTTGAGAAAAATCAGGGAGAATTTTCCTTTACCCTTGATCTCCGGTTTTTTGAATTGAACGGCGCTCTGGAATTCGAATACAATACGGGCAAAATTTTCATGTTTGCCGGTTCTGACCTTGCTTAAATTAGCGGCTGCCGCCCATTCATATTGAACCAGTAAAAAACCTGCGGCAAGGATCAGGATTAATCTTAATTTCATTTACATTCTCAATTGGTGGTATGAATCAAGCGCTAATCTTAATTTCATTTACATTCTCAATTGGTGATATGAATCAAACATCTCGAAAATTTTAATAATTATAGATGACGGATGATATTCTGTCAAATTAAATAAGGGCATACGGGGTGTTGATCGGATGCGTCAACTACCATCCGCGAAGCGGGTGGCTTGAATTTTCGGCCATAGGCCGAAAAGGCAAAAGCACGTCAGTGCTTTCGACGTTGAACTTGCAACCGGGTGCAGAGCACCCGGTTTGTTTTGCAAGCATTAAAGAAAGACCTTTTCTTTCATGGCCAGCTTAAATTTCAGAAGTTGCTTATGGTAATATGCCCTGTTTTTTACGGTCATTTCCAGAGCCTTGCGTTCAGCATCGACGGCTTCTTGAAACCGGCCGTTGACGTAATAACTTTCGGCGACGGTATCGAGGATTTGCGGGGTTTCTTCGAGTTCGGCAGCTCTTTTGGCAAGGTCCAGCGCTTTTTTCGGATCGCGAAAGCGTTCAACTTCGCACGTTGCATAGAGCCATGCGAGGTTGTTCAATGCATGGGTGTTGTTCGGATCGATCCGGAGTGATTGTTGGTAAGCGTTAATTGTTTCGGTAAAATTTTTGCTGCTATAGTAAAGATCTCCCAGCGCGCTGTAAAGCGATGGGTTGTTCGGGGTTTTTTCTATCTCTCTTTGGATGATTTTTAAAAAAAATTGCGTATTGATCTGTTTGCCGGTTTCACCAAAATTCAAATGATACCCCACGCCGCAAATCAGGACCATTGCGGCCAGATATACGGCGATGCTTTTCTTAACTTTGCGGTCATGGCGACGAATCCACATCCTGTCCGATTCACATTTCATTAAATAATCGATACGTTTTTTAATGCTGAAATGGTGCCAGTTGGGCCGATCCGCCGGTTCGCCGCTGGTAGCGGCGATTTTTTTAAATGTTGAAATCAATGGTTGGGCGTTGTCGAACAGCGCATATACGTAAGTGTCTGCCTGACGCTCGAAATTTCGCATAAAATAGCCGAAGATAAAACGAAAGTAGATCAAAAAAATAACGATGATCGTTACACTGAAAATCGATGTGGTCACGGTGGTTTGATCGATACCGGTGCTGATTATCAAACGGTATATGGTTTCCGAAACGACAATGGAATAGATCAGAAGGTTAAATGAGGCATATGTAATGATCATATAACCGATAAAAAATAACAGATAAAAAAGGAGATGATATTTTTTGACGTGTCCGATTTCATGCGCTATCACCGCATCGATCTCCTCGGGTTGAAGCATGTCAAGAAGGCCGTGGGTCACAAGGATATATCTGAATTTTTTTATCAACCCCATCACGGCGGCGGTGATCATTCTGCCGCCGAAAATAGGCCAGTAAAGAATATTGTGATATTCCAAACCGGCTTTTTTACACAAATTTTCAATTTGCCTTCTATGTTCGCCGTCTTCAACGGGTTTGCATCTCCAGAATTTTTGGATCATGGCCGGACCGAGTACGGCAATGGCCAAAAGAAAAATTAAAAAATAGGTGATTTCACCTGCTGTGGTGGCAAGGAGTTGTTTGGGCAGAGAAAACGGCAGCACATTGATGATATCTGCTACGCCGGACAACAAAATCCAGGGTAAAAGGATCGGCACTGAAAATGATATTTGGGACAGAATGTATGTTTTCCGTGACATCCCGGACGGATAGAGGCGTTGACTAGGGGTGTGGGCACACGCCCAAACAATTGCCAGGTAACCGGTAAAAAGTATGAGAAATAGTAACGCCTCGAAGGTGGGGATGACATTTAAGAGCGGGACGCTCACTAAAAAAGACGACAGATTCAGACCATAAATATCAATCGAAAAGAGCACGATTGCCATGATGGATTGACGTGTTAACGTTGATCTTAATTTATGGTCAGCGCGGAACGAGGTTTGTTTTAAGATCTGTCTTTCCACCCTGCGAAACTGCAGCCAGGTGAATCCCACAAAAACAGCAATCAGGGCTACAAAGAAAAACAGGGTTTCAGGGCCCGAAAAATTTGTCTTTTCCGAAGGCTGATAGGTGCTGTATATCAGCAGCACGACAATATAATATATAAAATTGCTGAACATATGTAATTTTAAATTTAGATTCCCCGTTGCTTGACGGCGATAGAAATGTTAGCCTTTCGCTTGCTTGTCCGCCGATATTTGTGGCGGATTAGATTCAGCCCCGCTGTAAGCGGGACGGGAGTTTCATAAAATCGTGGCACGATTTTATTTGTAGAACCTTTCTTTTTCACTGTATATGCAACCGCAATATTGCTGGCGATACATTCCCAGGCGTTTTGAAGTCTCGACGCCTTCTTTCCATCCGATCCGAAAATCATTATAATAAAACGGGACGCCCACTGATTTTCCGACGGCTTCACCGATTGACTTTACATCATCATGTTTCTGGAACTTGCTGTAAAGCAGTGTGGTGCTGAAACAGTCGAACTTTCCGCGTTTTGCCGTCAGGGCAGTTGATCGGAGCCGCTCATGGTAGCAGTAAAAACATCGGTTCGATTCCCTGAACGCCGTATTTCTGATAAAACCTTCCAGATCATAGCCTTCCTGGTAAATGACTCTGAGATGGACATCGCCGGCATATGATTCCAGTGTCTTTTGCCGTTTTAGGCATTCCGTGTATGGATGGATGTTGTTTCGATAAAAAAAACCCATAATGTCAAACCCTTCATGGCGAAGAACTTTGACCGGGTATATGGTACACGGGGCACAACAGGTGTGAAGAAGAATCTTCATTCTCTTTCTCCGAATATTGCCGTTCCGATCCGCACAAGGGTTGCCCCTTCTTCAATGGCGGTTTCAAAGTCATTGCTCAGCCCCATTGAGAGTTCATGCAGGTCAACCCCGGATACGGTTTGATGAATTCGATCCCTTAAATCCCGAAGAGCGGAGAAATAAGGCCGAACTTTTTCAGGGTCGGTGAAATAGGGCGGCATGATCATCAGTCCTTTTACGGATAAATTTTGCAAGCAAGAGACATCCTTGATCAGGCTCGATGCATCTCCGGCGTCGGCGCCGGATTTTGACAGTTCTTTGCCGATATTGATTTGTATGAGGATGTCTTGAATTTTATTAATCTTTTTTGCCTGTTTATCGAGTTCTCGCGCCAGCCTTAGCGAATCCACGGAGTGAATCATATCAAACATCCTGACAGCATATTTGGCTTTGTTGGTTTGCAGGTGGCCGATAAAATGCCACGATACCGGATAGGCGGCCAGCGCGTTAAGCTTGGTTCGGGTTTCCTGGATATAATTTTCACCAAAAATGTCGATACCGGCGTCAATGGCTGCTTTTATACGGTCTGCCGAAACGGTTTTGCTGACCGCAACCAGACGAACGCTTTTAGGGTCACGGCCAAATCTTATGGCCGATTTGTTAATGCGATACTTTATGTTTTTAAGCCGTTGTTTTACACTCATCGGTTAACAGGTTTTGTTCATTTGTCGCAGATCGCCCTGGTGAAATCCCCTTTGGGGTTTGCTAAGCAAAATTTCACAGGGTAAATTTGGATCGTTATATTGGTTATATGGGTTTTGCTTTCAGCTTTGAGTCTTTAGCTTTTGCCTTAATCTTTAATCCCCGCTTTTTCATTCGATTTTGGGCATTCGACGTTTGATGTTCGACGTTCGTCTTTACCTCCTCTTTCCTATTTTCTCTTTTCTCTTTCCTTTCAGGTTTGAGCTTTTATGTGAATAATTTCTTCTTTTATCAGAAATTCGATGACTTCACAAACCGGAAGTCCCACGACATTTGTGTATGAGCCGCGAATACTTTTGACAAGAAAGCTTCCAATCCCCTGAATCGCATAAGAACCTGCCTTGCCGAACGGTTCTTTTGTTTGGATATACCATTGAATTTCTTCATCGGTTAGATGTTTAAAAAGAACGTCCGTTTTGACGGTATCGGAGATTTTTCTGTTTTTGGCCTTACAGACGACGGCGTAGCCGGTAAGCACTTGATGGGTTTGTCCGCTAAGTTGTTTGAGCATGGTCCATGCATCATTTTTTGATTGCGGTTTTCCGAGTATCTCGCCGTTGGCAAGCACAATGGTGTCCGCTCCAATGACCCATTTGTCCGGGTATTTTTGAGACACGCTGCCGGCCTTGGCTTCAGACAGGATCCGCACATAGATCTCAGGTGATGACAGGGGGATCTTGGTTTCGTCAATATGACTTGGTATTACGGAAAATTTCAGACCCGCCTGTTCCAGTAAATATCGGCGACGCGGAGATTTTGACGCAAGAATCAACGGAAAGTTTTCGGTTGGTGTTTTCATATCGCAATATATGTCTAAAGGATAAAATAGATTTACAATTCGGCTCACTTTGCTCATTCCGCTATATGGCGGGAAAATGTCGGAATCTCTTTAAATCAGGGGATTTCTTTGTTTTTTGAAGGTTCAACCATTTTTTGATAGCTGGTGTAATAAATATCTGTTAACGTTAAAAAAGCCGTTGTAACCAGTGGCCCGTAAATAATGCCGAGGATACCGAAGAGTTTTAATCCGCCGATGATCGAAAAAAAGACCAGCAGCGTGTGCATTTTCACGCGTTTCCCCACCAGTTTGGGTTTTATCAGGTTATCGACGCTTATGGAAAGGACAAGATAAAATACGATGAAAAATATACCCGATGCCATCCGGCCCGTAAATATCAGATAAAGTGCCGCGGGGATAAATACCACACCAATGCCGATAATAGGGAGAAACGCCAGAAGTCCCATGATCACTCCCCACAAAAAAGGTGATTTTAAACCGAAAAGCGAAAAAACAATACCCCCGGCTATTCCTTGGATCAGCCCCCCCAAGCCGTTGCCGATGAGAACGGCCCCTGCCATATCCTTGAATTTTTGAATGAGTTTTTCGTCCTGTTCTTTGGGAAGGGGAGAAAGGTCGACAATGAAAGAAACCAATTTTTCGCCATCCATCAAAAGATAATAGATGATCAAGAGCATGAAAAAGAAATAGAGAAAAAAATTCAGTATGTTGGATGCAATGGAACTCGCTTGCTGGTACAGGAAAAGGCCGACGATCTTGCCTAACTCGGAAATCCCTTTATTGAGCTCTTCGCCGGTAATTTGTATGTGAAAGGGCAAAAGGTAATGATTTATTTTTTCAAGGATTTTGCTGGTTTCCAGGATTTGTTTGATCTGGTCGCTGATGACCGCGCCTTTTCCCATGAGATACAGGCCGTAAGCTTCTTTTGATAATATGCTTACAAAGAGGAGCGTTGGAATAAACAAAATAAAAAAGATTAAAGCGCAACTCAGAAAGGATGAGAGAGACGAACTGATTTTGCGGTTAAAAAAGGCATAAACCGGCTTGAAAAGGCTGGTTACAACAGCGGCAAGAATAATAACCGATATAAAAGGCCATAAAAGACGGCCGAGAAGGAACGCCGAGACAAGAAAAAGCGCCAGAAAGAACCATAAAATCAAGTTTCCGGAAGTTTTGTCCTGCATTGTAGTTGCCCATTTCCGGCTCCACCCCGATCAAGACATTTTGGGTATTTGTCCCACGTGGGGCCGATTGTCAGGAAAGATACCAAGTGAAATAAAGGTGCGGGTGATTGGTATCTGATGATTTATTTGGCGGCAAATCCAATCGCTACAAATAACAGGAGAATTTCATAGGCGAAAACAGACACATAATTTTGGCCGGTTAACGCATATATGATACCCCCGCCGATGATCGCCGGCACACCAAATACCACCAGCGTGCCCAACCTTCTGCTGACATTCATCGAATGCAACCTCCTATTTACGCTGTTTCGGTTTCGCTCATTAAAATTATCTTTACATTAACCGTTTCAAAATTTGAAACGCTCAAGCCGGCAATGGTTAAACCGCTTCCAAATAGCGCTTGAAATACCCCGCGAGCTTGCTTATTTTTTAAGATAGGACGGTGATTAAACTTTGTTCTCAAAATCAACTCATAGCTTTTAGCAATAACGTGTTTACAAGTAAAGAAAAAATCGACATAATAATTCAGTCGCTTTCAATTTTTTAACTTCCGTTATTGAGGATGTCTTTCATAACAGATTAAATACGACACAAACCTGGATTGAGCGATTGTTGAGGTGGCTGCAGATATCAGCAAGATGTCTTTCCGCTATAGTCAACTATGCGGGAAGACATCTGACGCAGTAGATGCGGTAAGATCGGCAATCCCGAAGGGTTTTAAATTTTAAAAATATTAATCAAAACAATTCGTTAAAAATACAGGATATTTTATCTCCTTTTAAAATTTAAAACGCTCAATTTAGGACAAACAAAGGACGCTGACATGTGTTTGATTCTGTTTTCATATGACATGCACCCGGATTACCGGATGGTATTGGCAGCCAACCGGGACGAATATTATGACCGCCCGACGGCGCCGCTTGCCTTTCATGATGATTCACCGGAAATTCTCGGCGGTAGAGACCTCAAACATCATGGCATGTGGTTGGGGGTTACCCGGAGGGGGAGAATTGCCGCGATCACCAATTACAGGGACCCGGAATTCAATATCGTAAATGCGCCTTCAAGGGGGTTTTTGGTCAAAGATTTTTTGGCGGGGGAGTCATCGCCGAAAGCGTATCTCGAACATATTCAATCCAAAAAAGACCGATATAACGGATACAATCTTCTTGTGGGCGACCGGTCTGCGCTTTTGTATTATTCAAACCGTGAAAACCGGATTCAAAAATTAACATCCGGTATGTATGGGCTCAGCAATCGTCTTCTGGATACGCCCTGGCCCAAGATAACAAAAGGAAAAAATGGTCTTGAAAACCTGTTGAACGGAAAAAGAAACTTAGACCCCGAAGACATTTTTACATTGCTAAGGGACGGTTCTCATCCGCCGGATCCCATGCTGCCGGATACCGGTGTGGGACTTGAATGGGAGCGGGTCCTATCTCCTTTATTCATCACCAGTGAAGACTATGGCACGCGTTCATCCTCGATCATTTTCATCGAAAGAGAGGGGAAAATCACATTTATGGAACGGACATTTATTCCGGACGGCGGTGTATCCAAAGCGGAAAAAACCCGGAAATATACATTTCAGATTAAAATTTGAATCGCTCAGCTTAGGTATGCGTATTCTTGACAAATCGACATTATATGTTTAGAATTACGACTTAGGTGCCTAAGTCGAGTAAAGTTCGATTCCTTTAAAAATTGAGAACGCTCAATTTAGGAATCATGTTCTTTTACATTATTGGGGGCGAAACGGCTTCGACGGGGATAAAGAAGTTCAGGTTGCATACCAAGCTCCTGCCGGCTTGTAAAAATGGTGGGAAATAAATATAATCGCAGATGATTATAATTACGCTCTAGCCGCTTAAAGGCTAGCGTCCTGCCGGACCATTCCTGCTAATTCGGTAAGGGCGTCGACGAGCAGGATAGCTGATCCAAATATCCTGTTAATGGATCGGCAAAAAATCTTACAGGATAGTCTTTTAAGTATCCAGCCTGGAGGAGACTTGAAAAGGCGAAAGCAAAAGTTCAGGATATGTATGTAGATGCCTGCGCGGAATATTTCCGGACGCGGGTTCGACTCCCGCCGCCTCCACCAATTATAATTAATAATATCAAAAATTTATAAAC
>CAZQAF010000031.1:0-39207 GCA_964591175.1 uncultured Desulfobacteraceae bacterium
GACGCGTACCTTGATACCCGGGCCTGCGTCATCTGCCACAGCCCCATCGGGCACTATGGGACCGAGATGCAGGACGATGCTGCTTACCTGTCGGTCATGGTTCACCAGATTCATGACGCCGTTACCGGCCCGAGGTTTGACTGGAGTGACGTCACTTATCCCCAGAGCCAGCAACCGGATGTGTACAACGGCGCCGAAAAATGCGTGGTGTGCCACACCGACAGCGGGCTCAACCTGGGGTCAGGCAACGAGATCGACAACTGGAAGACCCATCCGACCGCAGAAATCTGCAGCAGCTGCCATGTCAATGTCAATTTCACTACCGGGGCAAACCATCCCGGCGGTGTCCAAACGAATGCTGACTGTAATGTATGTCACTTGAACGGCACCTCTTTCAGCCTTAGCGTTACTCAAGCCCATGACACGACGCTCACCGGCAAGTATGTCCCGGAATTCGACGTGGCGATAACCATGACGCCGCCAGCCAACGGCACCTATTACGTCGCGGGCGAAGCACCGAAGGTGACGGTTTCGTTGAAAAATTTTGCAACGGGCCTCCCCGTGGCTCCCACGGTCTACAGCACGCCGCAAGACGTCGCAGGCAACAGTGGCGGCGGCTTGAGTGAGGCCGACCTTTTTGTATACGGCCCGCGTGCCAAGTCCGTACCGGTACTGACCACGGGTTCGACTACCGATCCCAACTACGACAGCGCAACGGACGGTTCGCCGAGCCAGGGACACCCGCTGTTTGTTAACGGCTCCGATCCTCAGGTCAAAACCAATGCGATCAGCAACAGCTTCGTCTACCAACTCCTGCCGATCCCTGCGGACATGACGGCCGGTACCTACATGGTGCGTTTTGAAGGTGCGGACTACGGCGGCCTCAGCGACACCGATTTTGTTACCCATTCCACCGCCCTGATCAATTTTCAGGTGGGAACCGGTGCGGTCGAAGATAAGGTTTCCGGTGATGCTTGTATCAATTGCCACGGTGACACCCGGATGCATCTGACCGGCATACATGCTCATGATGTCCCCTTTAACACCGACTACTGCCTGGGATGCCACGATCAGTCGGGCAACTTTGCCATACCCATCGCCAACCGGGTGCATGCCGTCCACAGCGCAAACCCCGATGGTGATATATATAACATCAATAACGGTTCGGTTTCATCCAGCCGCGACTGGTCGGATGTAACTTTCCCGCAGAATATCCTATCACCGGTGACGGGTCACGCAGAAGACGACGGGCTGCCCCGATGTGTGGGTTGCCACAATTCCGGTGACGTCACCTACAAGACCCTGCCATACATGATGCCTTGTGTGGGTTGCCATGCCGACGCGGCCAATACAATAAACAAAGATCCTGATCTTGACCATATGCGGCAGAATGGCGGGCCTTTCTAAAGGATGGCCGATTCATCCAAAAACATCAAAAAGCGGGCCGAAAGGCCCGCTTTTTTGAGTACCGCACCTGATTTTTCAAACGTTATTTCTCCAACAACCTGTCAATACAAATTCTTGCAATTAAATTCATTATATTATATAAGAACGGCGTCCGATACCGGTAAGGTCACGGCGAATACAAAGGCTCCGATGGATGCGACAGCGCCCGGGATCTCGAGCAAGTGCAGCGGTTGCCATGCTTTTAGCGCCTTGAATTAGAAGCATCTCAATTGTTTCGACAAGTAACAGGGTATGGGAAAAAAACTGATATTTTTTCTGATGGTTCTTTGGTTATTTTTGGGCTGCCAGCCATTGCCTGAGCGGAAGGTTCCCAAAACGGCAGTGCCGTCGGCGGAGCCTGCGGTCATCGATGAGAATACCAACATCCATTTTACCGGAAAATATTGCGATGTGTGCCATGAACGAGCACCGGTCAAAGGAGGCCCTGTTTATTTGAAATACAACGGCGACTACCAGCGGCTCTGCAACCGGTGTCATCACGGCATGTCGCGCGGCTACTGCCATCCGCTGGATATCAACGCTAAATTGGACCGGAAATTGACTACGCCGCCGGGATTTCCATTGACAAACGGGAGATTCACATGCGACACCTGTCATGATGTATACCGGCAGTGTGTAAAACGCCTGTTCGACCGGTATACCTTGCGGGGAGCGCCCTATCCCCGGAAAACGGATTTCTGTTACCGCTGCCATAACAGAAAAAAATATCCAGCGTTGAACGCCCATCACCAGATCCTGGCCGATGGCGCGATTGACACCAAGATGTGTCTGTATTGCCATAAAACAAAGCCTGATAAAAAAACCGCCACTTACAAAGAAGTCACGTTTATCGGCGACATGAGAGCCCTGTGCCGGCGGTGCCATCGGATTAAAGGCAACCACCCGGGCGATTTTAACCATATGGCTAAGGCGCCGTCAGCCAAGGCACTGGCGTATATGGCGGTTATGGAAAAAACATACGACATTATCCTTCCACTGGCAAAAGACGGGAAAATGACCTGTATCACCTGTCATAATCCTCACGAAAAAGGGGTCATCGCCGCGGGCAAGCCGTCGGCAAAAGGCGCGGGTAGTAAATACCGGGAGAGACTGCCGAAAATCTTGTGCATCGAATGCCACCAAATGTTGAAAACGACGATAAGGAAACCGATCCGGTGAAACAAAGATATCTCCTGCCGGCAATAATATTACTTTTCATTTTGGGCATCGCATTATCCAACTCTACAAATGTAGAGGCCGCGGACCAGGAAAACTGCCTCATGTGTCATAAATATCCGGATCTGGCCCTGATCGATGCAGACGGCCATGTGAAAAACTTTTATATCAACGAGCACATATTTTTGAACAGCCTCCACGGTCAGGTGGCCTGCCGGGGATGTCACAGTTACATCAAAAAGTTTCCCCATGACACGGAGAATCAGAAAGTCAATTGCGGAAATATCTGCCATATCAAACCGCCTTGGGCTGAAGAGAATTTTTCCCACAAAAAAATTATCGGTGTATTTGAATCCAGCATACATGCGATTAAACCCGGCGATTCGCCGTTGATGAAAAAATCCGATCCGGTTTGCAAGTATTGTCATTTGAACCCCCTTTACAAACAAGTTGAAACGATCGACTACAGCAAAACGCTTGCTCGCTGTTTGAACTGTCATAAGAGAAAAGGGGTGACACTGGCCTACCGGCATATCATGCACCGACTGCGCCGTAAGACATCGCGGTCTTCCCAGCAAATCGTGGCGCTGTGTGCCGGCTGCCATGGCAATGTCCCCTTGATGAAAAAACTGGGGCTTCCCGAGCGGGCTGTGACGGCGGTTAATACTTACAAAGAGTCGGTCCACGGCCAGATGGTCGCGCTGGGGTCGGAGAAGGCCGCCGACTGCATCAACTGCCATGCGTCGAGTCTGCTTCACGACATTTATAAACCCGACAATCCGAAATCCTCTGTCAATGAAAAGAATCTTCAGACCACCTGCAAAAACTGCCACAAAAAAATCAACAAATATTTCGTCAAGATCGCCGTCCATCCGAGCCTTGAAGACCCGCACAATCCGTTCCTGTTTATCCTCAACAACTTTGTGCTCAGGCTGATTTTATACGGTACCGTCTTCGGCCTCATGGGGCTGTTATTTATGGAAACGTACCGCCGGAAAAAAGACGGTGCGAATATGAAACTTAAATCCGGCACCAGTTGGCGGAAAAAGAAGAAGTGAAGTGATGAGAAAATGTGTATCGAGGAGCCGAAATGACAGCCTCCATTGATGAAACCACCCGGCGCGGACCAATTCCCGAAACGCTGCCGGAAGACTATTTTACCGATGTTCCGGGTGTCGGAAACATCCCGCGCGATATTTACAAACATGTCAAATCCAATCCCTACGGCGACCTTCCCCGCTATTCGGCGCATATTGTGCTCCAACACATCCTGATTTTCACGACCTTCATCACCCTGGCCGCCACCGGGATCCCCTTGCATTATGCCCATTTGTTTTGGGCGCCGTACGTTATTTCTATTTTCGGCGGCATTGACAACGCACAGCTCATTCACCGCAGCGCCGCATTTGTCATGATCGGCGCCTGCGTGTACCATGTTTTGACCATTGTGGCGTCGACCATCTACAAGATCATTAAAAAAGAGTTCGATATCAGAAGAACACAGGTGCCGCTGCCCAAGGATCTTTTCGACATAATCCATGATGTCAAATACTTTCTCGGTATCGAGCCGTTTCGCCCCAAAATGGAAAAATTTATGTATAAGCAAAAGCTCCATTACCTGGCCATTTTGTGGGGAAGTTTCGTGCTGATTTTCGCGGGAACGGCCTTGCTATACCCGGAAAAAATCGTCCTGCTGTGGCCGTTCGATCCGTCGTTCATCCAGGACCTGGCCAGGATCATGCATGCCGATGAGGCTATTTTGGCCCTGATCGTCATCGCCTTCTGGCACTTGTCCAACGTCCACATCGTTCCCGGACGGTATCCCGCGCAATGGACCGTTTTCACGGGCAGGATTACAAGGGAACACCAGATAGAGGAGCATTTTCTGGAATATTTGCGCAACCTGGAAGAGATACCCGAAGAACGGGAATACATGCGATCGGTGTTGTCCGAACTGGGATATGCGGAAAAGAAAGGGGGCCCCGAATGATGTTAGGTATAGGTCCCAAAACGCAAAAACATCCCAAATCCGTCTATCTGATCAGTATCTTCGTATGGTTTATCGTCCTGTTCGTGCTCGCCGGCGTGGTAAATCATCTGGCGTTCTCCAGCCGCGGTCCGGGGCTGCTGATACCGCTTATGAAAAAATTCCAGAAAAAAGAATCGCCTGCACAAATAGCACGCAAAAAACACAAAGAAGCCTTAGAACATCAGCGTTTTCATCATACCGTTCCGGTTCTCCATGCGCCGGAAACGCTGCGGCCGACCTGCTATATCTGTCACTCCAACCTGCCCCACGAAAAAACAAAGAAGGTCCGGGCCATGTTGAACATGCACACGAATTATTTAACCTGCGAGGCCTGCCATCTGAAGAAAAATAAGGGGGAAACCGTCATATACAAATGGTACTCCCCGGTGGTGAAGCATCCCAAGGGCCCCTTCTTCGGAACCGCCTATAATCCGGAAACCGGCGAACTGGAAATGGCCAATGATCATTTTTCAAAAATCGCGCCCTTTTATGAAAAAAACGGGAAGATGACGCCCATCGTTTACCTGCAGGACGCCGCCCTGGCAGAAGATTTTGTAAAAATCCGGGATCAGCTCACCCCCGAACAAAGAAAAGACAGGACCAAACGGTTCCATGTGGGTATTCTTCCCAAGGGGCTGCCCTGCCAAACCTGCCATTCAGCCAAGGGCATTCTTGATTTCAAAGCACTGGGGTTTTCACCCAAACGAACCGTGGATATCGAAGAGTTGAATATTGTCGGCATCATCACCAAATACGATGAGTTCTATCTTCCCGATCTATTCAAAGAGAACATGCAGCCGTAAAGAAAGGCCGGGACGGGCAATGAAACGACATTTTGGGATAACTTCTAGATATAAAAATATTCTCTCGGCAGCTGTTGCGGCGGTTCTGCTGCTGATGCCGGCCGGCCGGCTCCTGGCCATGCAGTGCCTCCAAAGCAAGGTTCTGGGATCCATCTCACCGGCCGGGGTTAACCAGCCCAGCGATATCGCCATCGGACCCAATGGCCGTATTTTTTTGGTGGACGGGGTCAACAACCGGATTGTGGTCACCGATGCCGACGGCAAGCTGCAGTTCACCTTCGGTCGCAGCGGCGGCAATGCGGGCGAGCTGAAACATCCCGTGGGTATCGATGTCTCAAAGAAGGGCCAGGTTTTTATCGCCGATACCGGCAATCACCGCATACAGGTATTCGATCTTCGGGGCCGCTTTTTATACATGTTTCCGGTCAAGACATCTCCCGGCGAAAAACCGGCAGCCCCGGTGGATGTGCTGGCGCTCGATCGCAAAAGTTACTTGTATATCTCGGACAGAGACAACCATAAAATAAAGGTTCATAAACAAAAAGGCGCCTTTGTGTTTGAATGGGGGGGGTACGGCGTGGTGCGCGGCCGGTTCCGGTATCCCGGCATCCTGGCGGCGGATCAATACAACCAGATTTATGTCGTGGATGTTTTAAACACGAGGATTCAGCAGTTCGATCCGGACGGTCATTTTATCACTGAATTCGGGACCTGGGGCGTGAGTCCGGGCGAATTGTTCCGGCCTAAGGGCGTTGTCGTCGACAAGGCCGATCGGGTGTTCATCACCGACAGCTTCATGGGGTGTGTTCAGGTGTTTACGGATTTGGGCGGTTTTCAGGGAGTCGTTTGCGCCGGCGACAATAAAAGAAAATTTACCACCCCCGTAGGACTTGCCGTCGATGCCGAAAACCGCTTGCTAGTGGTTGAAATGCGCGCCAACCGGATTCGCATCGTCAAGGTGGCCCAATGAAACGTACTCGTGCCGGCAAATATAAGGCCGAGTCGGTTTTGTTTGCGGCTATTGCGGCGTTCTTTTTCTCGGCGGCATTCAGCCCGGCCCCGGTAATTGCCGCGCTTGAAAAATCATCGAAAAAAGAATGCGCCTTGTGCCATGTCATGTGGCTGGATGTGTTCAAAACGAACAGAGAGACGCTGATTAAATGGCAGCCGGGAAATGTGCTGATGAAAAATACCCAGGGGATCGTCAGCTCCGAAGAAATGTGCTACAGCTGTCATGACGGTTATGTGGCAGACGCGCGTTATACCGTATGGGATTACAACAACCACCCGGTCTTCAAAAAACCATCGAAGGACATTAAAATTCCCGCTGCACTCACACTGAGCAACAAGGACCAAATCTATTGCGGGACATGCCATTCACCCCATAGCGGTCGGACGGCCGCACCCGGGTCGTCTCCCGAAGAAACCATCCCCGGACCCCTTTCTTTTCTTAAGCTGCCGAATGTCAATTCCAGTCTGTGTGAGGCATGTCATGTGAACGAGGCCGACTACAAGCGGACCCACGGTCATCCGGTGCATACGGACAAGCTAAAGATTCCGAAAACGCTGTTTGCCGGGGGCAGTGTCAAAGCCCGGAAAAAAAACATGGTGATTTGTGAGACATGCCATGTTGTCCATGGCGCCAAAGGCCGCCATATTACCGTCATGGACAACCGCCGGTCGGCGCTGTGTATGGCTTGCCACAGGGAACGGACCATCGCCGGTACGGTGCACGATGTTCGGGTGACGATGCCCGATGAGATCAATCTGCTCGGACAACCGGTATCCGAATCAGGACCCTGCGGCGCCTGCCATATCCCGCATAAATCCGCCGGGTACAAGCTTTGGGCCAGAAAAATGCCGCCGGGCAATCCCGCTTCCCAAACCTGTCTCTCCTGTCACAGCAATGCCCCTGCCAGTAAAATCAAGGGGGTTGGCCGGTATTCTCATCCGATGGATGTAAGCGCAGTGCCGAAAGTCCAGGGAAAAGTAGCCCCGAGGCCCCTTAGGATCAACCTGCCTGTTTTTTCCCGGGGCGGCCTGGGGCGGACCACAGGATCAATCCAGTGCGCTACCTGTCATGATGTTCACCAATGGGATCCGAGCAAGCCGGCGAACAGGGGCGGAAAAAACATCTCCGGGAATGCCTCGAACAGCTTTCTAAGGATCTCCGGCAGCCGTTCATCAGCGCTTTGCTTGGAATGTCACCGGGACAAACGGCAAATTTTATCCTTCGATCACAATCTTGTCCTGACCGCTCCGGAAGCCAAAAATATCCGGGGCGAGACCCCTGTGGTTTCAGGACCGTGCGGTGCGTGTCACATACCGCATCATGCAGCGGACAAGCGATTGTGGGCCAGAGCGGTAGTTCAGGGCCAAGCGTCCCGTTACTGCACGGGTTGCCATGGGCCAAACGGTGCGGCAAAAGAAAAGCAGGTCGGAAAAAACGACCATCCGGTCGATGTGGTATTAAAGGGAAAAAATATTCCCCCGCCCGGCCGGGTCATTGAAATGCTCCCCCTTTATAACGCCGAGGGCGATACGAAAGGCGGGGATCGCATCATGTGCCGGACTTGTCATGATCCGCATATCTGGTCGGCCAACGCCAATGCCATCGGCCCATCCTACGGTCCCAACCCGAGAGCGCATGCGACCGTCAAAAACATAGAAGGAGATGCCAGAAACAGCTTTTTAAGGAGGATCGCCTCTCCCAAACCGGACCTCTGCGTCGTTTGTCATGAAGATACTGCGTTGCTGGTCGGAACCGATCATGACCTTTTCGTTACGGCACCATGGGCCAAAAACAAACTCGGCCAGAGCGTCTTGGAATCGGGCCAATGTGGCGTGTGCCATGCCGTCCATAACAGCCCCAAAGACCGTTTGTTATGGGCGCGGGACTACGGACCGGTAGGAAAAGACCAGCATCCGATGAACGGTTTGTGCACGGGCTGTCATTCAACGGGCGGGGTGGCAAAAGATAAAATACCCGCTGTGGCGACCCATCCAAAAGGAAAATTGATCGATAATATCTTCACATTCACTAATCAGGCAACAGGCTATATCAAGATATTTGACGATCATTTTAAGGAGGTCCAGGTCGGCAACCTGTCGTGCTCTTCCTGTCATTCCTTTTACCAGTGGGATCACCGCATCAAAAAACCCGGTGTCGGCAGGAACGTCGAGGGAAATGCCGATACCAGTTTTCTGCGGACATCGAGCGATAAAACCGTCTGTATCGACTGTCATGGGAATGCGGCGATCTGGCGCTATTTGTACTTTCATTCAGTACAAAAACGGGCCATGCTCAAGGGCGTTTGGCCATAGGCCGGGATCATGGGTTGAATTCTCCGTAAGAAACTGAATTTGTTAATGGATTGGAATATGAAGAAAATAATGCCGACAGCAGCGGTGATGCTGTTATTTTTTCTTTCGCAAATCGCTTGGGCCGGAACCATCATCGGATCACCCCATGATTTTCGAAAATATCCATGGATTCGCAGCGGAGAGATCTGCCTTCCCTGCCATGTGCCGCAAAAGACAGAGACCGTGCCTGCCCCGCTGTGGAACCGTGAATTGACCACACAAACCTTTATCATCTATGGCAAAACCCATGTCCAGCCCCCAAAAACACCGGTGATGAGCCAGCCGGACGGGATTTCAAAAAAATGTCTTTCGTGCCATGACGGTATCATCGCGACGGACACATATGGCCCCAATACCGGTGGAACCGCCTATCGTTTCGACAAGGATTACATGGGCACCATCCCGAACAATAATCATCCGATTTCTTTTATATACGACACCGCACTGGCCGCCAAAGATGCGGACCTCTATGATCCGGCGACCAAGCCTTCGGGCATGACCGGCAGCACCGCAACCATCAAAACGGATATGCTTTTTTCAAACAGGATGGAATGCGTATCCTGCCATGATGTTCATAATACCAAAGCGGTGCCGGGAACGAAGCTGTTGGTGAAAGACAGCGCCGGATCGGCGCTTTGTTTGACCTGTCACAATAAATAGAGCGGGCCTGCATTGGTTGGTATATGCGGCAATAACTGAAGTCACCTCAAGGATTGTCACTGTGAAATGAAAAAAAGAGCCTTTATTCTCTCCATATTGATCATCTGCATGGGGTGCACTTTGATACCCGAAAAGCCGGCTGCGCCGCCGAAAACGATATTTTATCCGGCGCTGCCGCAGCAGCCCCGGCTGCAGTTTTTGCAATCGATATCCGGAGAGAGTGATCTGGGGAAAAAACAGAGCGCGTTCCATGAATTTATTTTCGGCAAACGCCGTGAGCAATTATTGGGGAAACCCTATGATGTCGCCGCCTCCAAGGGGAAAATATACGTCATGGACAGGATGTATAAAAAAATTGTTATCATAGATCTGATCGGTAAAAAAATGTCGTTTCTGAATGATCACGGGATCGGGCGCCTCGGCGATCCTGCGGGCATCTGGGTATCAGAAGAGGATATCAAGTATGTCGCGGATATGCAGAGAAAGCAGGTGGTGGCATTTGATAAAAGCGATCATTTCCTGAGAACCTACGGTGGCCCGGAGATATTTGAAAAGCCGGTTGACGTTGCTGTCCATGGGAAACGGATATACGTGATCGACATGGATAAAGAACTGTTGTTTATCATGAACAAAGATACCGGACGGGTGATTAAAACCATCGGCGAGAAGGGTGAATTTTTCAAACCGTCCGATGTGACCGTCGGCCCCTCGGGCAATGTTTTCGTCACCGATGCATTTCACTTTGTGATCAAGAAGTTTTCCCCTGATGGCAAGTTCCTCGGCACCATCGGGTTCCATGATAACCAAGTCGGCGGTTTTGCGCGACCCAAAGGCGCGGCCGTAGATAAAAACGGCCGTCTATATGTGGTCGATGCCGCGTTTGAAAATGTACAGATATTTGACGACCAGGGCCGAATACTGCTCTTTTTCGGCGGTCCGGGCAGCGGTCCGGGCAATCTCTACCTTCCGGCCGGGATTGCCGTCGATAACAACAATACAGCGTATTTCCAGAAATTCGCGGATCCGGATTTCAAACTGGAATATATTATCTACGTGACCAATATGTTTGGCAAAAATATGCTTAATGTTTATGGCTTCGGGCATTGGATCGGCACATCCTTACCTGGAGAATAAAGCGATCGGCCCTGATTGTTTGAGACCTTCGTAAAACAACTATAGCTATGGGCGCTAATTGACTCCATGATTCTCATGCGGAATACACGGAAAGCCGTCATCATTTTTATTCTGTTGTGGTTTGTCTTCCAGCCAGCGGTACCGCAGCTCTATGCGCGGGACGACGGAGTCTTTTTTATTGAGCGACCGAAATTGGGGTTAGGTGGTTACTATAAGCTGGAGTATGAAGAAAGAACAACCCCGAACCTTAAAACAAAATCCACGAACCAGAAGTTTCGCGAAAAGGTGACAATCGAAACCAACGGGTGGATTTATCACCCCAACCTAACGGAGTTCCATCTTACTCTTGAGCCCGAGTTGCAGCAGGAAACCTTTCGCAAAAATCAAGTCGCAGCGACGCCGACTGAATCCTACAGAAAGGATACATCCATCCTGGCCTATGATGTGGGAGCAACGCTGCTCAAACACAAACCCGTCTCGCTGAACATCTTTGCCAATCGGAAAACCGGGCAAATCGATTTCAGCAATACCCCTGATTCCGATATTAAAAGCGACACGTTGGGTACCCGATTGCATTTTAACAATCCCACGCTGCCGGTAACCATTGCGCTGATACACCGTAAATTTAACGAGACCGGATTTTATCAAAAAGAAGAGGACCGCGATGAAGCACAGATAAGGATCCGACATAATGCAAAAAAGAGTGTGACCCATCTGAACATGCTTTACTATAATACCGAGACGACCAACACTACGTTCGAGACCACGGATATCTCATCAAAGACGATGAGCACGGAACTCACCAATGCCTATTTCATTACAGATGACAACAGGGTAAGGCTCGATTCTCAGATATATAATATGCGGGCCGATTATAACAGCCTGGACCAGAATACATGGATTTTATCTGAAAATCTTTTTTGGGCACACAGCAAAAATCTGCTGACCCGGTATCGTGCCGATTACAACCGGCGCGAATTCAGCGGTTTCGTCAACCAAGAAACACGTCTCAGCGCCGGGTTGACCCATCACCTCCATGATCGATTGACCACGGATCTGGGCGCAGCAGCCGTGTTCAACAAGTTTGACGGCGGCAGCGAAGATCTCTATAAATCGAATCTCAGTTTTATATACCGACGCCCCATCGACTGGGGCAGTATCCAGCTGGGCGCCGCATATGATTATGGAATAACAAACCGCAGTGGCACTGAAAAAATCATTCCAACAGAAGAGCGGCTGACCTTGACAACCGGTACGGAAACGTTCTTGAATAAAGAAAACGTTGATCTTGGGTCGATCGTGGTGACCGATATTACCGGCGCCACCGTTTATACCGAAAATATCGACTATCAGGTGACAATGGTGGGTCCCAATGTGAGTATCAGCCGTACCTTGCTGGGCGCCATCGCGAATGGTCAGCAGGTCAATGTGCATTACAGCTACCAAATCAATGAACCATATGATGATTCGCGTTTCGGACAGAAATACCGACTCAGTCTGGCGCTGTGGTCTTTTTTACATCTGGCATATTCGCACGCCCGTATCGATCAAAACATTCTGTCCGGAGAGTCGCCGAACGATCCCCTGCACGACAGGTCCAACACGGTGCGCATCGGTTTGGTCAAAAAATGGTCGGACACGGAATTTTTGTATGATAATCAAGACCGGACCAATGGCAATTCAAGCATTACCAGAAGCATCACCCAGCGCATCAATCTCAGACCCGCGAGAAATTACTTTCTCAATTTGACAGGCAATATCGGCGACAGAGATTTCACGGATTTGGATGAAAAAGAAAGGTTCTACTCCTTTGGGAGCAGGGTGGGCTGGACGCCGAAGCCATGGTGCAATTTGAGTTTGATTTACGTGCGCAACAAAATTTCCGGAGACCGGCGGGACGAGATCGATTCAGAGTTCGCCACGACTGCCCAATTGATCTATGGGATCTGGACGGGCAGCGTTTCCTACAGGTTAAGAGATCAGGATGATCAGCAGAATGGAAACCGCCTGTGGCGGCAAGAGTTGATTATTCAGTTCACCCGGCACCTCTGGTAGCTGTTTCAGGTAACGGATCCCATGGGAGGCTTCACCACAACCGTGTTTGAAAACATAAGCATGCGAGCACATCGATTGTTTTATACGCCTTGCCGGTATATCATCTTCGCTGCACTTTCGGCGGCGCTTTGCATGGGTGTGAGCGGCTGCGCCAGTCATGCGAATGCCCCGGGCATGCATCCGGATATTTTTTGGCCGAATCCGCCGGAAGTTAAGCGGATAGCGTTTGTCAAGGTTGTTTCAAAACCCGAGGACCTGAATATCCGCCCCGGCATTTTGAAACGATTGGTTAACTATATCGTCGGAAGGGGCGCGGCATCTATTGTCTCCCCGTATGGCATCGCCACTGATTCCAAAGGCAGGCTTTATGTCGTCGATACCTTCCAGAAGCGGGTTCATGTTTTCGATACCGCGGGGAATCAGTATTTTTTTTTCCCTTCGGACAAAACAATGCTGGCATCACCCGTGGGGATTGCCATTGACAAAGACGGCGTCGTTTATGTCACCGACTCAAAGAAAGGGCTCGTTTACATTTTTAAGGACAACGGCAAAAAATTCCTTTCAACCATCGGCCGCGGCATTTTCAAGCGGCCGACGGGAATTGCCGTCAATCCGAAGACATCGGAATTGCTTGTGGTTGATACGCTTAAGTCGCGGGTCTTCAAATTTGATCTTTCAAACCGAATGCCGAAAGGATCGTTCGGCACGGATGGTGCGACAGAGGGCCGGTTTCACTATCCCACGAATATTTTCGTGACATTGACCGGCGAAATCATCGTATCCGATGCCTTGAATTTCAGGGTCCAGGTATTTTCGCCGGAGGGCCGTTTTCTGTTCACATTCGGCCGCATGGGTGATGTACCGGGAACTTTTTCGAGACCGAAGGGTGTGGCGGCCGACAGCGACGGCAACATATATGTGGTGGATGCTCTCTTTGACAATATCCAGGTTTTCGACAAACGGGGACGCCTGTTGATGGCATTCGGTGAACATGGCAGGGGATATGGAGAATTCTGGCTTCCCACCGGAATTTATATTGATCGCAACGATCTGATCTATGTATCGGATTCAAGTAACCGACGGGTGCAGATTTTTAGATACCTGAAAGAAGATATGACCCAATGATTTCATTTAATACCAAATTGTGGGGTGTTGCCCTGATCCTGTTTTTTTCCGCCACGTCCGCCCTGGGCCTGGATATCAGCTCCAAAATCAATAACGCGCCGTCCGACCTGGGCTTGAAAATCCGCTCCACGAAGCATAATCTTTCCATCAGCGGCCCCGGCACCATCACCGCATCAACGGAGAGCCGAATTTGTATATTCTGCCACATCCCCCATCAGAAAGGTTCGGCCACACGGTATCTCTGGAACCGGTCCGACCCGGCGGAGCCTTATCTCCCGTACTTTTCTTCGACACTAAAAGCAGATGTGGGGCAGCCCACCGGGTCGTCGCGAATGTGCTTGAGCTGCCATGACGGTACGATCGCGCTGGGAGCCATCGCTTCTTCCCCAACCGAGATACCCCTTAAAGGCGGCATCCGGTTTATGCCGGAAGACAGCCCGTCTTATCTGGGTACGGATCTCTCCGATGATCATCCGATATCGTTTTTATATGATGAAATGCTTGCGCTGGATGACCGGCAGCTCAGGGAGCCGTCAGCGCTTCCCCCGCAGGTGAAACTTGAAAATAAGCAACTCCAGTGCACGGCCTGCCACGATCCTCATCATAACCCCTATGGTCAATTCCTGGTGATGGACAATACGGCTTCAGCCCTGTGTACGGCCTGCCACGATATGACAAACTGGATCAATTCATCCCATGCACGGTCTACGGTATTGCTCGACAGAACCGGCGGACTGTGGCCGAATACCGATTATGCAACCGTTGGTGAAAACGCTTGTGAAAATTGCCACACGCCGCATACGGCCGGAAGCAAACAGCGGCTGCTGATATTTGGTTTCGAGGAGGACAACTGCCTCGATTGCCATGACGGGAAGATCGCATCCACTGACATCGCATTCGAGATTGAAAAACCATATCGGCATGCGGTTCAGGACTATACGGGCGTGCATGATCCGGCGGAGGATTATACGTTCGGGCGCGTCCCCAAGCACGTTGAATGCAGCGACTGTCATAATCCCCACCAGGCAAACCAGGATCCGTATCCCGGAGGAGGCGTGGTTTCCGGTGCGAACAGAGGCGTATCGGGCGTGTCCGCGGCGGGTCAGACGGTCGATTCAGCCCATTATCTTTATGAAATCTGTTTCAAATGCCATGGCGACATCGACAACAATGTTATCAGTACGCTGCCGGTTACCCGTCAGATCAATGAGCTCAATACGCGGCTTTTGTTCGATCCGGCAAACCCGTCGTTTCATCCGGTGGAGACACGGGGAAAAAATTCGGATGTTCCGAGCCTGCTGCCGCCCTATACCGTCAACAGCATCATCCGATGTACGGATTGCCATGGCAACAGTGATCAATTGGGACCTCCGGGGCCCCATGGTTCTGATTATCCATACCTTCTAACCGACAGGTATGTCACCGATGACAATACGACGGAGTCACCTTCCAGCTATGCACTCTGCTATAAATGCCACAGCCGGTCTGTTCTGTTGAGCGATGAAAGCTTCCTGCATCGGGAGCATGTCGTGGATCAAAAAGCGCCTTGTTCTGCCTGCCACGACCCCCACGGAGTCAGCGTCATGCAGGGTAACGCCCGAAACCACAGCCACCTGATTAATTTCGATCTGTCAATTGTGTCACCCGACAATATGGGCCGTCTTGAATATGATAGCCTCGGCTTTTTTCGTGGTCGATGTTTTTTGACGTGTCACGGAAGTGTCCATAATGGGAATAGTTATCCGGAGTAAAAAAGGTGAAACTTAATTTTAACGAGGCGTGGCGTATGAAAAATAGTTACTATCCCTTGTCATGGTCTCTGCTGATAATACTGGTACTGACCATTTCACTTTGTTTTTGGCAGTCGGCCGGCCGGGCTGATGAGCCGTCAGCCGGGGAAATATCCGGGAGAGATCAAACCTCTTCAAAAACGCCGAAAGGCATGTCGGACATGTTCAAAGGTACGGTGGTGGAGGTGATCGATGCCGGCAGGCACATTTATGTCCGCATCGACACCGGAGAGCACCGGGTCTGGGTTGCGGTGCCGTCCTTTAACGGGAAGCCCGGAGATAAAGTCCTTGTGCCTCCCGGTGTTCCTGTCGCCGACTTTCAAAGCAAAAAGCTGAATCGAAAATTCAAGATGATGTATTTTGTGGGCGGCATCCGCCGGATCGATAAAAATACGCCGAACTAGCCGACAATCATCCTTGAATGGATTATTTGTGCGGCAGCAAAACGCCGGCGGAATATTGGCAATATGATAATTATTATAGATGATAATAACCGGTAGATAATGATTGTTTTCAAATCCGTTCCGGGGATTTGAATTATAAAGGCCCGATCAAAGTTGATCGGGCCTTTATAATTGGAGCGGTCAATATGAGGGATAAGAGGTTTGTATAATCCAAAGCGGGATGGGATTGACCATCCGGGCCATTCAACCGGAGGCGGCAATCGAAGTCACGTCGAACGGCTCGACTCTGGATTCAAGAACGCACCGAAGCGCCAGGACAAGACTAACGGGGAAACCCCGATGAACATATCCGCAGCTTTCCCGCTTTTTTTAAAGCATATGCAGAAAGACACGGTCCTGGCCACCAGGCCCAATTCCGGGACGCTGCTGAGGAAATTCGTTTTCAGACTTGCAAAAACCGTCTGCTTGTAGTAAGAATTCGGAACTTGTATTCAAAAAATGGATACAAATTTGAAAACTGAGGTGTAAAATAATGAAGGTTATCAAGAGACTGGGTTATTCGCTGTCATTGGTTGGATTTATCATGTACTTACCGCCGGTGATGGAATGGTTGACAATGTATTTTGGAGAAACAATCGGCCGTTTAAGCGGTATTGTTTCCTTTGTCATCGGATGGGCGCTTTTGGGAGCCCACTTGGCTTATTCCGCCGGATTCAAATATCAGCATGAGCGCATTAACAAAAAACTCCAGTGATAACTTAACCTTCATTGAGCAGACAGAACAAAAATAGGAAAACCTGAGTCGAATATTTATGGTTTTTAAAGTCTTTGTCCCGGTCTTTAAACGATCTCTTCCTCAGATTGTTATGCTCCTATGATCGCATCAGCGAAACATGCTGGACATGCGTCCTCCGACCATCGCGCCGGTCAGCAGGTTGGTTGCACCGATGGACAATAAGGCCACCAGGCTGAGTACTAACGGGTAAACGCTGTTCAGGGCCACAATTCCCAGGACGATCGTCCCGATCCCGACCAACAGCTCTATTCCGGCGGAAACATAAGATATTTCCTTGATGGTTTTCTCCCTGGATTTGAATTCCTGCGAATGGCGCGCTTCCAGAACACAGAGACGCGCATTGGCCCCACTTCCCAAGATCAGTGCTGATCCGAAAACGATAGCGGCCACAGGAAGCAGAATCATCGGAACAATTCCCAAAATAGACAAAATGCCCAGTGCAATTCCAACTGCACCGGCCAAAAATAAGGTCGTCGTCCCTCCCCAATGCGCGGATGCATCGGTGTTGGTATATCCTTCTTCCATTCCATGTAAAGCAGAATACCGGGCGGAGATGGCACCACCCTCAAACGCCAGGGCCACACCAACGGCTATACACGCGATCGCCGCCAGCAGTTCGGGAGCGACATTGGACAGTCCAATAATCGTCGCCGCAACCGCGCCTATCCCGATAATGCCTTCGACGGTCATACTGTTGAAGGCCTTTCTGGTGTGGGATTTCCATAGATCTTCTTTTGTACCAATTGTATCAATAGCTGTTTCATTCATGGTAAAACTCCTTCTTACTTATTATTTTGGTGCTTTTCTCAGAACACCAATTCTTGCTGCCTCCTTGTTAATAAAATAAGAATAGGCGGTCCCCGAGTCAATACCGTCAGCACCAGTTTTTCTTGATCGGAAACTTATTGAACACATGTTCAGTAACTATTTTAACTTCCATGACATATCAGAGACTTATTGCCGTGCAATATGCCTTCCGATATTTTTAATGTGGGGAAAAACCTTTACCCGATGAAGGAAGATGTCTCTTTTTTACGATCTTCCTTTGCCAGCGCATTGTCTCGAGGGGCGGATCATTACTAATGTTTAACTTAATTAAAAAGTAATGTATTAAAAAAGTTAAGAACAAATATTGACAAATTGTTGTTCAAAATTATTTTTTTTATAAAAGGTCCCATCAGGTTGGACAGTTGCATTAACCCTCTAATAAAAAATAAAATAACGAAGAAAGGAGGATGATACTATGCTTTATAAAAGGTCATTCAATGTTCCGACTTGGGGATTCAGTAGGGCTTTTCGTGAACTATATCGTTTACACAGGGAAATGGATGCGCTCTATAGCGCTTTATCCTGTGGCGCGCTACCCATGCCCTCGGCCGGCGTATTCCCTCTGACAAATCTAACGGAAGACAGTGAAAATTATTATTTAAAGGCTGAATTGCCCGGTATAAATTCTGATGAACTGGACATCCAGGTCACGCCGGAAGGAATTTTCATTTCCGGCCGGCCTGACAAAGGATCATGCAGTGATGCTTGCCCTGGACAGATTCGGTATTCGAAATATTCGCATGACAATATTATTCCGCCCAACACATGTCGATAATCTTTGACGGTGACATTTATTACTTTTGGAAATGGTTTCAAAACCTTTAATCGGGTTCAAGGTCTCCCGCCCAAGATCGGCGGGACGATAACGAGAGATTGAGGCGGCCAACTCCATAAAAGATTATCTTAACGGAGAAAATTATGGAAACCAAAGATTCATATTTAAAAAAAATGAAGGCCAAGTTCGATGATCTGAATTATAAATGGAATATCGAACGAGAAAAGTTAGAAGCAAAGGCCGAACATGCCAAAGTCGAAGTAAAGAAGAAATTTGAACAAAGCTTAATAAACCTTCAGCAGCGGCGAGAACAAATGAGACAAAAACTGGATCAGATTGATAACGCCGGCGAAGAAGTTTGGACGAATATCAAGGAAGGTGCGGATAAAGCCTGGAACTCATTAAACGAAGCGATCAAAAAAGCAAGGTCCTACTTCGACTAGAAGCCATCTCAAAATTAGGATTTTAGTTCGAGACCTCCTGCAATGTATCCGGTCTATTTCGTATCTTTCAGTGCTTCGAGAATGGTATCAGGGTCAGGATGATCAGAAGGGTCACCTGCAAAATGGCTGTAGACGATTCGGCCGTTGGTGTTGATGATGAACACTCCCGGAAGCTGTCGTACATCTCCTATAGGAATCCCAACGGTATGGCCTTTGGTTATGGCCAAAATCCCTTTGACGGCCACGGAAGGCGATAGCAGCTCCAATGTAGATACCATTCTCAGCCCAAAGGCCTGGTATAATTGTCGCTTGGGATCTGAAATCAAGGGGAAGGGGACATCAAATTTCATCTCGAATGCCGCGGAATCTTCCGGCGTGCCCATTCCCACCAGAGCCACCTGTGCACCGGCCCGGTCGAAATATTGTTTTTTTTGGCGCAACTGCGCCACTTGCTGCCGGCAGAACGCTCATCCGAGGTGCCGCAAAAATATGAGCACGAGCGGCTGTTTTTTCCACAGATCGCTGAGAAGCCTTTCTGAGCCGTCGCTCAGCGTTACTCGGGCATCTGAAGCTTTGTTGCTGTTTTTATTCATATCTTCTCTCCCCCCATATAAAAATATCATTCACTTTTTAAATTGACTCGAATCCACCAGTCATTATATTTAATATTTTATCAAAAATTATACCATATCAAAAGTGCTATGAGGAGCTCTTTTGCAGCAGCCCGGACAATATGTTTGTTTCAAATTTTAAATGGGATGGCAAAGGTCGATTCTGAATTATATTAAAATATGAAAAAATTTCCCGGTGGGTGCTTCTGCCCGTAGCCGGTTCACTCATCTCCCTGATCGGCAGTACGCCATGGTAAAAGGATTACAGCCTATATCACAACATATTCCTTTACAGATTTTTAGGCGGGTCCTGAGCTATTTCGCGCTGGCCGGGCTGTTTTTTTTGTTGTCTTTTACCACGTTGTATTTTGTTCACCGCTACTTTTCACAAGGGCGGTTGCGAATACCGGCGGAACTGTATTCCGCTCACATCATCGGTACCCTGGCGTTGCTTCTGATCCTTTATTATTTGGCGGACGGACTGCGATTGTATTGCGTTATACGGGCGATGGGGTTTCGCATCGCGTTTGCGTTTATTTTTAAACTCGTTTTCGTCAATATCTTCGTATCCAATGTTACCCCCCTCGCCACCGGTGGCGGTGTCATTCAGGTCTATTTTATGAAACAAAAAGGTATGCCCATCGGAGAGGCGACAGCGGCTACGTCGATTCGTACCATGCTGGCCGCCTTGATACTTTTTACGCTGACACCGGTCATCATGTGGGTTGACCCCGGTCCGTTTCGCATGTTTTTTCACAGGAGTCTTCTCTATGCCGTCACCGGGGTTTCATGCGTGTATCTGGCGGTTTTTTGGATCGTCCTTTTCCGAATCCGGATGATCAAGCGCTGGATGTTTCGGGGATTGCATCTTCTCAATATGCTGAAACTGATGTCACGATCCCGATTCAGAATATTTTACTTGAAGGCTTCGCACGAATTAGATCTGTTTTCAGGGGGATTCAAACGATATTTCAAGCGCGGCCTGGGCTGGGCGATGCTGTCCGTCTTATTTACGGCACTTTTTTTGTTGCTGCTTTTTTCGTTTTCCGTGGTTCTGGTCAGGGCGCTGGGGTATCATGCGCCCGTGTTGACCGTCCTGGCTTTCCAGGTGGTGGTGACGTTTTTCATGTACTTTGCCCCGACACCGGGAGCGGCAGGGGTCGCAGAAGGCGGTTATGGGCTTTTATTCGCGCAACTGGTGCAAAGACAAAGCATTACCCTTCTGACCCTGTCCTGGCGATTTTTAACGATCTATATCGGGATGGTGATTGGTATGATCGTTATTTTCAGGGAATTTTTCAGTCGCAAAAAGGCAGTCCGGCAATGAATCGCAAAAAGAAATTAAAGATATATTTGGCTGCAATTCTTCTGCTGATGGCGTTTCTCATCGGATACAAGGCCTTTTTAATTATTTATGAAACAGATTATCAGTCCCTCAATGCCGACCATATCGATCAGATTACGACCCGCCTCCACGGTAAAGATGCATACAAATTTGCTGTTGTCGGCAATATCAAAAATTCCATGCGGCTTTTCGAGAGACGCATTGCGCCGCTAATGAGGAACAGCGGTGCTGATTTTATGGTATCCGTGGGAAACGCTGTTTACGACGGTGCCGAGGGCAAATACCGGCTGCTTTACCGCGGGCTCAAGAAATTGGGCATTCCGTATGTGTTGACTGCCGGGCACAACGAACTCGAAGATTTCGGAGCGGGAGAATTTTATCGGCATTTCGGTCCCTATTTCTTTTCCTTCCATCTTAACAATACCTATTTTATTTTCCTTGATTCCACGGGTTATACGTCGTGGCAATGGCAATTGCGGTGGTTGTCACAAGAATTGATCACGGCTGAGAAATACACATATCGGTTTGTGTTTTTAGACCAGTCTCTGTTTCCTTTGGCTGAGTTTGATCCGGATGATACCCATTATGTCCTGGATAAAAGACTCAGCCAAAACCTTCAACACCTGTTCTCCAGGTACCGCGTGACGGCTGTTTTTTCAGACGGCTATCCTATCTACCATGAAACTCTCGTACAGGGGGTCCGGTATATCATATCGGGCGGCGGCGGCGGATTGCTTCTTGATCAGAAAGAACAATATCAATTTGTAAAGGTCCGGGTTGGACCTGATCAGGTGATCTTTGAAAATGTGATTGTCCCCCATCGAATGGGGACCTTTCTTGAAAAATTGGAGACATTGAAGCTCTTCCTGCACTCGTTCTTTTACATGAGTCTTATCAATTCGTTGCTGATAATCGGCATTATCGGCCTCATGGCGCTGAAGGTATATTCTCTGATCATCCGGCAGGAGCATTTATACCGCGATTTCAGCGTCGATGAAGAGGCGCTGTCCAAATCGCCGCTTCGCGTTGCCATGTTCACCAATAATTATTTTCCGTTTATCGGCGGCGTAACCCTTTCCATCGACCGGTTGTATCGAGAGCTCATTCACCGGGGGTCGGCGGTGAAGATCTTCGCGCCGACCTATCCGCAACCATGGGAAGATCCTGCGGACCACAGCATCTATCGATGTCCTGCACTTTTACATACCCGCCTGACCGAATTCCCGGTTGCAAACGTTTTTTCCCGAAAGATGGCGGCGGCGTTCAAAACTTTTGAATGTGATGTGGTGCACGTACATCATCCCTACTGGCTCGGTACAAAAGGTATGCGGCTTGCCAGGAAAAACGGCATTCCGGTAGTCTTTACCTACCATACCCGGATGGAACGCTACACACATTATATCCCTCTGCCGGGTACGGTTTTAAAGAATATTGCAGTCCATTTCCTGATCAAGCGATTCGCCAATAAGTGCGATGCCATTATCACCCCCACATCCTCCACAGAGGAATATCTGCGAAACCTCGGTGTCAGCGCCCTGATTGAAACGATTCCGACCGGTATCAGCATGGGGGATTACCATCGCTGGTCTCCGAAGCAGGTTCAAGCGTTGAGAAGTCGCTATGTCGATCCGGACGAACGACTTTTGATCAGTGTTTCACGAATGGCAAAAGAAAAAAATCTTGATTTTTTAATCAACGGGCTTGCGAAAGTAAAAAGCCGGAGCCGTACCCCTTTTAAATGCCTGTTGGTCGGCGACGGTCCGGAAAAGGATCGGCTCGAGGAGAATGTTATCGCGCTGGGTCTCGATGGAAGGGTTGTTTTCACCGGGAATATCCCACCACACGAAGTTGCCCGAGGTTGTCTGGCCGCCGATCTTTTCGTGTTTGCTTCGACCTCCGAGGCCCAGGGAATGGTTTTGTTGGAGGCCATGGCCGGCGGTTGCCCTGTGGTGGCGGTACGCGCCAGCGGGGTCTACGATGTGATCAAAGACGGTTACAATGGATATAAGGTTGCCGAAAGTACTGAAAACTGGGCTGAAACGGTCGCCGCTCTTTTAGATGACGGAAAACGGCTGTCGGTACTGTCCGATAACAGCAGGGAATTTGCCGAAAATTATTCCATGGAAAGAATAACAGAGAAAATTTTAAAGCTTTATCGGCGGACCGTTGTTATCCGCCAATCAAAAATCGGTTAATGGCGTATGCTGAATTCGGGCTGATCGGCGGCCTATTTGTTCTGTTTTTACAGCTTCTTTATACGCAGAGAGAGTTCGTCGAGCTGAGTCTTGCCGGCTTCCGAAGGCGCATTGGTTAAAAGACATGCGGCTTTCTGTGTCTTCGGAAAGGGAATCACGTCCCGGATGGAAGATTGTCCGCAAAGGATCATCACCAGGCGGTCGAAGCCGAATGCAATTCCACCGTGGGGCGGCGCGCCGGAATCGAGCGCCGAGAGCAAAAATCCGAACTTTTCCTCATAGGTTTTTCGATCCATGCCCAGTGCCGCAAACACACGCTCCTGCAATTTTTTCTGATGGATACGGATGCTGCCCCCACCAATTTCCGATCCGTTCAATACCAGATCATAAGCCCGCGACCTGACGGAAAGCGGATCTTTTTCCAACAGATCATAATCTTCTTCAAGGGGAGCGGTAAAGGGGTGGTGCAGGGCCTGGTATCGTTTTTCGTTTTCATCATATTCCAGCAGCGGGAACCGGGTGACCCACACAAAGCTGAAAGTGTTTTCCTGAATCAATCCGAGTTTTTTCCCGAGCAGGTTTCGGAGATGGCCAAGGGCTTCGTTGACGATTTTGGGCTGATCCGCCACAAAAAAAACCAAATCGCCGGCCTGCATATCGATCTTCCGGGCCAGCGCCTCTTTTTCTTCATCGGAAAAAAATTTTGCAATGGGAGATTGCCATGAATCTTCATGAACTTTAATCCATGCCAGTCCTTTTGCGCGGTAAACCGAGACAAAATCTGCCATATCGTCGATCTCTTTCCGTGTAAAATTGAGGCAGCCTTTGGCGTTCAATGCCTTGACTTTTCCGCCTCTTTTTACGGCGTCGGAAAAGACCTTGAAACCGGCATTTTCTACAATATCTGAAATATCCACGAGTTCCAGGCCGAACCGGATATCGGGTTTGTCCAGCCCGAACCGATCCACCGCATCTTCATAGGAAAGTCGCGGGAAGGGGGCTTTTAGATCGATGTCAAGAACTTCTTTGAACAGTCTGATCATCAGCCCCTGAGCGATATCCATCACTTCATCTTCTCCGACAAAAGACAGTTCCAGGTCGATCTGGGTGAACTCCGGCTGGCGATCCGCCCTGAGATCTTCGTCTCTGAAACATTTTACAATCTGGTAGTAACGATCGAATCCGGCAATCATTAGCAACTGCTTAAAAATCTGCGGCGACTGGGGCAATGCGTAAAAAAGTCCCGGATTTACACGGCTGGGAACGAGATAGTCTCTTGCGCCTTCCGGGGTGCTGCGGGTCAGTACCGGCGTTTCAATATCGATAAATTTTCGGCTGTTCAGGTACTGTCTCACAGCGGCGGCAGCCGTATGCCTGTTGATAATGTTCTTTTGCAAAAGCGTTCGCCGGAGGTCGATGTGGCGATATTTTAACCGGACATTTTCCGAAACATCCACGTTGTCTTCGATCATAAAGGGCGGCGTTTCCGCGGCATTAAATATGTTGAGCTCCGTGGCAAAGACCTCTATTTCACCGGTTTTTAAATTGGGGTTGGCCATTCCTTCCAGTCTTTTTACAACCTTTCCCCGGATGCCGATGACGTATTCGCCGCGAAGGACATGGGCTTTTTCGTGCACCTTTGAACTGACCTCGGGGTTAAAAACCACCTGTGTGATGCCGTCCCTGTCCCGAAGATCTACAAAAATCACCCCGCCGTGATCCCTTCGTCGCTGCACCCATCCCATCAACACGACCTCGGCACCGGCATCGTTGGCACCGAGTTCACAGCAGGTATGGGTTCTTCTCATATCCCCAAGTTTGTCTGACAATGGTTTGACTCCTTGTAAACTTGTTTAGTCCATTATAGAAACCCTGGCCTAAGGGTCAGGTCAGCGTTCAATGGCTCTGCCTAAAGAACTGCTGAAAGAGTTTGAAGTGAGCTAAAGTTTAATGTGAGCTAAAATCACGAAATTTTCGCGCGGATATTCTCCACCACATTTTCAATGGGAATCGACACCTGGTCTTTTGTCTTCATGTTGCGCAAAATCACTTTGCCTTCTTTAATTTCGTTATCTCCAACGATCAAAACATGTTCGGCTCCCATGCGATCGGCCTGTTTCATTTGGCTTTTTAAGCTTTTATCTTCGAATTCCATTTCGGTCTTAATGCCTTTTAGACACAACGCACAATGCCATTCAAAGGCCAACACCCTGCTTTTTGGGCCCAGTGCGGCGATAAAAATATCCGGCGTTTTGAAAATATCCGAGCTGTCTAGGCCGGCGATTTCCGTCAATCTGTCCAGTCCGATGGCAAAACCTGTCGCCGGAGTATCCGGTCCGCCCAAGGACTTGACGAGACCGTCATACCGGCCGCCGCCTGCAACGGCATTTTGTGCCCCCAATGCATGGGTTTGCATCTCGAAGGTTGTCCGCGTGTAATAATCCAGACCCCGGACCAGACGTTTATCGACCACAAACGAAACATCGAGGGTTGCCAGGGCATTCTTTACGGTTTCAAAATGTTGAATACACGTCGCGCACAAATAATCCAGGATAGAAGGCGCATCCTCTAACGCCTCCCGGCAGGAAGGCACCTTGCAATCGAGCACGCGCAGGGGATTCCGGTCTTTTCGCCGGACGCAGTCCGAACAGAGATCGTTGACAACGGACATTAAAAAATCCGAGAGCGCCGCTTTAAAATCCGGTCGGCAGTCCGGACAGCCCAAGGAATTGATGTGGGCCGTGACGTCGGGGACAGACAATTTCGAAAAGAGCGTATTCAGGAGAAATATCAGTTCCACATCGACGAGTGGTGAATTTACGCCGAAAATTTCGGCATTAATCTGATAAAACTGCCGGTATCTTCCTTTCTGGGGTCTTTCTCGACGGAACATCGGACCGATGGTATAGAATTTTCGAACCGGATCCGTTGCATAGAGTTTGTGCTGGATATAGGATCGACAGACAGAAGCGGTTGCTTCGGGCCGAAGCGTGATCAAATCTCCTTTTCTGTCCGGGAAAGTATACATTTCTTTTTCAACAATATCCGTATCCTCGCCGATGCTTCTGGCGAAAAGCTCGGTGCGTTCCATGATGGGGATGCGAATCTCTTTGAATCCGAAATCTTCAAAAAGCGATTTGGCTGTATTCTCGACCTGCTGCCAGAGCTCTGTTTCACCCGGAAGGATATCTTTAAATCCTCTGATTAGTTGAATCATCCCTATTTCTTTTCCCACCGCAATAGTTCCGTTACCTGGCTCAGGGTGCTCCCTTCTTTGATTTCTTCTCGAATGCGGTTTTCCTTTTCAAGGACATCCATGCTCCGGTTGGCATATTCTACGGCAATGTTTTTCGGAAGCACGACCACCCCGTCGTCGTCCCCAAGGAGCCAGTCTCCGGGTTCTACGCGAACGTTGCCGATCGTTACGGAAACACCGATTTCTCCGAAGCCTTTGGGTTCGCCGGCATTGGGCATCACCAGCCGGCTGAATGCCGGAAACTTCATGGCGATGATTTCAGGGGTGTCTCTTATGGCGCCGTCGATGACCACACCACCCAGCTTTCGTTGAACGGCCGAATGCGTTGCCAGCTCGCCCCAGATGGCGGGTCCGATTCCGCCGACATCGATAACAACGATATCCCCCGGTTCCGCCAGGTCAATAGCCTGAACCGGTTTGGCCCAGTCCCCGGGATAAGTCCTGACCGTAACCGCCCGGCCTACCATTCGAATGCCCGGATAAAGGGGCCGAATTCCCTGAATAACGCCACCCCGATGCAGGGCATCCGAAAGATTGGCTGTCGACACCATTTCAAGGATTTCTCGAATCTGCGCTTCGCCCTTTCGTTTGAAAAGGGTGGTGCTGATGCTTTTTCCGGTGTCGAGCCCCTGGCGGATGTCCCGGGCCGCCTGTTCGGGATCCATGGCTTTGGTGATGGCGCCTCCGACAATAACGATAGATGCACCCGCTTCCACGGCCTTTGCAGCGGTTTCGGAATTTATCCCGCCGGCGACCGCCACCGGGATGGACAATGTTTGGCTGACTTGGCGCAAAATACCGAAAGGATCTTTACCTTCCATCTGCTCGTCAATGGCGCAGTGTACCGATACATAGTCGGCCCCGAAATCTTGGACCTGTTTGGCCCTGGACACCACATCCTCCACCGCGATCATGTCCACCACAATTTTCGCCCCGTAGTTTTTGCCGGCCTGGATGCATTCCCGGATGGTGGCATCACTGGATGCGCCGAGTACATCCACAATATTGGCACCGGCCTTGGCTGCTGTTTCAACTTCGGTCCTCCCGGCGTCCATGATTTTCATATCCGCAACGATGACAGCACTCGGGAAGAGTCGCCGAAGTTCCCTGACCGCATGGAGGCCTTCGCTTTTGATGAGCGGCGTACCGGCTTCAAGCCAGTCGACGCCGCCGGAAATGCCGGCTTGGGCGCTTTTCAGGGCTCGTTTCAAATCTACAAAATCCAATGCCAATTGCAGGATCGGTTTCATATGTCCTCCTTTATTCGGAGACCTTTGCCAAACGCCCCTTTTTGCCCGATTTCTTCGTCAGACTCAAATTTTGATCCTCAAAATACTCAATGTATGGATGCTTGTCCCGATTTTTTTAATCGGGGCGGTTAAAATTTTCGTCTTCCTTGAACTTGAACAAAAATGAGCATTTTTCAAAGGTCTCTATTCGATGACCGCATGTTTGGATGAAACGCTTCCGATATCACGTTTTCGAGTCTGGTATATGATTGACACCACCGCTTCTAAAAAAAGAAAGACAGATTGTTCAAACAGGGATCCGGCCATTTGTGACGACTCAGGCTCACCTTCACGGCACAGCTTTGTGGTTCCCGGAATGTGAAGGTTGTGATCCACCAGAAAAGCGATTCCGGAATCGATATTTCCCAGAATGCCGTATGTTTCAGCCGAATGTTCTTTGGCACGCTTTACCGATTCAAGGGTCCATGGGGTCTCGCCGGATCCGCTGACAACAATCAGAAGATCTTTATGGGTTATGGCGGGCGTTACGGTTTCGCCGCAAAAGTAAACGCGGTACCCCAAATGCATCAGACGCATGCAAAAACAGCGCAGGATAAAACCGGACCTTCCCTGTGCGCAAAAAAAGATGGATTCCGCATTCCGGATTCTTTGGATAAAATCTTCGGCATCTTTTTCTCGGATATGTTTGACCAGAAAATGGTTCTCCTTGAATATCTTTTCAAGCATATCCTGAAGGGGGAACTTTTTATCCTTGATGCTGTTTTTCGATGTCGGATAGTGTTTCAGAGCAACCTCTTTAATTTAGACGGGCGATACGGCACCTTCGTAAAATAATACGATTTTTGAGATGCCAACCTATGGCCAATGGGACCGTGTGTCAAGTAAATATTAAACCCTCAACATTTCCGAAGCATACAACGCTTTGGCTTGACAAGAGTTGTTCGGCCATTGTACTCACTGAAAATATCATAATCCAAAGTTGATGCTAAGGAAAATAAAATGAAACCTTCATTTGCCATTGTCGGATGCGGAAAAGTCGGAACGGCCCTGGGTATATTTTTGGTCCGGGCCGGATATATCCCGGCGGGATTTGCCAGCAAAAGCCTTTCATCAGCCAAACATCTTGCAGACATTGTTTTTTCCGATCATTTCAGCGACACCCCGTGGCATATCACCCGGTCTGCCGACGTTGTTTTTATTACAACACCCGACAGCGCCGTAGAAGACACATGCAGCCTCATTGCCCAAAACGCAGGATTTGCGGATCAAGCGATTGTGCTTCACTGCAGCGGAGCGCTGGCGTCGTCCGTGTTGTCGAGTGCGAAAACGTGCAATGCCTGGGCAGGTTCCATGCATCCGCTACAGAGTTTCGCTTCGTCCAATTACAGGAACAATCCTTTTAAGGGAATCATTGTTTCCGTAGAAGGTGATGATCCGGCAGTTATAGTCGCAAAGACGATTGCAGCGGATCTCGAGGGGACAGCCGTAACCCTGCTTACGGAAGCCAAAACCCTTTACCATGCGTCGGCGGTGGCGGCGTCAAACTATCTGGTCACACTCATCGACCTTGCCGTTCAACTCATCCAGGAAGCCGGCATCCATCGAAAAGATGCGTTTAATCTGTTAAAACCATTGATTGAAGGAACGTTGTCAAATATAGAAAAAGTCGGCGTTCGCAAGGCGTTGACCGGTCCTATCGCCAGAGGTGATGTCAAAACCGTTAAAAAACACATGGAAGACATCGGATCCAAAAGGCCGGATCTGCTTGCGCTTTATAAACTGCTTGGTTTTTATACTGTTGATATTGCGGCGGAAACGAACACGGTTCCCGAATCGATCTTGCAGGAATTAAAAAGGATAACCACCTGATTTTATATTTAAGGAAGATCATATGACAAAGAAGCTTCTGTGGATAATTTTCGCAGGGACGCTGCTGATGTATTCCAGGCCGGCTGCGGCGTTGATTCAGATCAAGCTGGGGGTGGTCACCAAACCGGGATCCGCCCAAAACATCGTGGCGGAAAAATTTAAAGAACTCGTTGAACAGGCATCAAACGGCGATATCAATGTTCAGATTCTCCACTCCAAATCCATCGGCAATGAAACCGAAATCCTGCAGCAGATACAGATGAACTCGGTACAAATGGGTATTATCACCGCCGGACCATTTGAGACCTTTGACCCGATTGTCAGGGTCATCGATTATCCCTTTATGTTCAAAACCTATGAACAGGCCGACAAAATTCTTGATGGTCCGCTGGGGGCCAAAATATTAAAGAGTCTTGAGAGAGCCGGATTCAAGGGGCTTTGCTTTTCCGAAAACGGATTCAGGGACCTGACCAATAACAAGCATCCCGTTCAGACACCGGATGACCTCAAAGGACTCAAAATTCGGGTCATGTCTTCTGTGCTTCACAAGGCCATCTGGCAAATTTTAGGTGCGAACCCCACGCCCATGCCCTGGCCCATCTACACCGAATTGGAACAAGGCGTGATCGACGGCCAGGAAAATCCCCTCTGGGTCATCGAAGTCTATAAATTATATGAAGTTCAGAAATACTTGACCCTGACTCACCATGTCTACTCTCCGCACATCGATGTCGCATCTCTCAAATGGTGGAAAACATTGGACGCCAAAACAAAGGATTTGATTCAAAAAACCATCTATGAAGCGGCCGTCTTTCAACGGCATGACAACCGATCCAAAAATGCGGCGCGGCTTGCGTTTTTAAAGGCAAAAGGCATGCAGATCGAAGAGCACCCGGATATTGATGCCTTCCGGGCCAAAGTTGCCGGGCTCAAAGATATGGATCTTTACAGCGAACCCCGGGTTCAGGCGTTATTGATAGAGATGCTAAATGTAACAAAGTCAAAATATTGATCACCTGCATTTTTAATGAAAAATGGATGCTCTTTTTATGCGCCACTGACCATGTGGATGGCAAAGATGGTGGCAAAATAGTGTCTATTCGCTAAATCTTGAAAATTTTTAGAAGGTTTGGGGCAAGTGATTCGTTCGCGGTCTTCAATTTCTCCGAATTGGATAACACCGCCACTGCCTGCCGGTCAATGGGCCCTGCGAAATATTTTTCAGCGGCATTGACGACTTTTTCCCGGGTCATCACAAGAAGCTGTTTCTTGAAGTGTTCACGCATGTCATCGGATAACGATACGATCTGCCTGAAAAAAGCTTTTTTGGCGGCCGGCCCCGGCGGATCCGGCTTGTCGATTTCAGAGCAGACCTGGAGGACGGCTTCTTTGATGTCTTCATGGGAAAAATGTCCGGATCTTATAAAGTTTCGGGCGCCGTCGTATGCTTTCAGGGTTGAAACGATGTGCGGGTCCCTGTAAGAACCAAAATAAAAAATGCCGTCTTCGGGACTATAAATCGCAAATCCGCCATACGCACCGCCTTTTTCACGGATTTCCCGATGGAGGTACATGGATCTCAATATTTTACTGATAACGGATAAGGCCGGCGCATCTTCATGTACCATACGAACCGTCTCAAAGGCGCTTGCGACAAACGAGACCGCCGATGATGTACTCCATCCTTCCCTGGGGATTTCATGAACGACACCCATCTCGGGCGGACCGAATCCATTGAATCGTGCGCTATGTTCAGGTCCCTTTCCCAGCTTTTCTTGAATGGATAGCGTTGACGAAGACGCGGCAGAGAGAACATGTTCTTCACCGATCAGGGCGATTTTCAGGTTGCCTTGGGTAAAGAGTGTTTTGCCGATTCCCTTCAGCGCTTGAGAAACCGCGTTCAGATTGTCGTCGGAAAGTTCCTTTGTAATGGTTTTAATGGTTTGCAGTTGGTGGATGCCGCTCCAGGTTTCATTCAAAGCATTGCTGAGTGAAAAGTTTCTGGCTGCCAAAGACATGGCCAAACGATGGCCGTTTTGGATGATCATCGATTCCATACCTGCTCGATATTCCAGCAGGAGGCTCTTTAAGCGAACCTGGTCGGAAAATTCGAAATTATTCAATAGTTCATCAATAATTTCAAACATCTTGTCCTGATTTCGAACCAGACATTTTGCATTGAAAACGATAAACGGCAGACATTGGGCCGCGCCATCGAATCCGGTGCGGGCATGATATGAAAGACTCATACCGCCGGTATAAGCGTCGATTAGACGCGCCAATTCAGTATAGTGATGAACGCTGGTGCCGATTTTGGTAAACGCATGGCAGAAAAGCGGAACCAGAGGGATCTGTTTTTTGGAAAGCAATCCGCTTCCGGCAACCGCCAAAAAATAAAAAATGCCGGAAGTCGGTTGCGCATAGCAGAAAGTCGACGGTGAAGAGGATGAGGCGGCGGCTTTTACCCGTTCAACCGAAGGCGGAATATCGTCAAGCGCTAAAGTGGGGAGGCAGGATACATCCTCGACGCCTTCCTGAAGCTGCCGCAGTGCTTGGGTGTCCGTTTTTATCTTTTCGAGTTCGGATGGTGTTATGCGGGTCAGTATGTTTCCGAGTTCTGTGTCGACGCGTTCACGTTCTTTTTGTTCCATGGTCTGATCCGGAACAAGGGTCAAAAGCACGCGGTGGGGATTGTCCAGAAAATACGTGTGAATTCGATTTTCGAGAAAAGGGCCTTTATCCATTTCGAATCTCAACCGTTTGAGGTCTTCATCGAATTTTAATATTTTTTCCGGATCACCGCCATGGAACCAGCTCGCAGCAAAGGTTAAAAACAGTTTGATGCCATAGGGATAGGGTGTGTTCGTTATTTCCTTGCGTCGAAACTCCAGCTGGTGAATGGCGGTTTCGATAATTTGTTTGTCGATGCCGTTTTCCCGAAGATCCGACAAGACATCAAAAATGATGGTCTCGATTTTTGAACCATCGGATTCTGCCACATCCTTTAACCCGCAAACAAACATGGTATCTCTGTTATCGCCGTCGAAACCGGTGCCGTCGCAAAGGGATGATCCGAGGTTTGAATCGATCAATGCCTTTCGCAATGGAGATGCAGCGTTTCCAAGAAGAATCTTCTCCAAAATCGCAAGGACCAAAATTTCAAACGCGTTTTTGATATCAGCGGTGAGCCATGCCACGCAAACCTGGCATTTTTTTGATGGGTCTTCATTTTGATCCAAAGGATAAAGATACTGTTTTATTCTCGAACGATGCCAGCGAGGCTGAAGAGGGACATCGGTTCCCGGATCTATGCGTTTGAAATGACATAGTATTTTGTCGTTAATAAAGTTAAGGTGCTCTATTAGGGGCAGATTCCCGTAAGTATAGAAAAAGGCATTGCTCGGGTGATAATGACGCCGGTGAAAAGATTTCAGCTGATCGTAGGTCAAGCGCGGAATGACTGCCGGATCGCCACCGGAATTATAGCTGTATGTTGTTTCGGGATAAAGGGCATTTAATATCGAGCGGGCCATAACCTGGTTCGGTGACGACATGGCTCCTTTCATTTCGTTGTATACGACGCCTTTATAAACGAGTTTCGGCGAGGCGGTATCTTCAGGATCTTCCTCTATTTCGATCCGGTGGCCTTCCTGTTTAAAGCTGAGATCTTCGATATTTGGATAAAAGGCGGAATCCAGATAAACATCCAAAAGATTATAAAAATCTTTTTTGTTCTGGGTTGAAAACGGATACATGGTCCAGTCCGATGCGGTAAAAGCGTTCATGAACGTATTTAAGCTTCTTTTGAGCATGGAAAAAAAAGGATCGTGCACCGGAAATTTACGGGAACCGCACAAAGCGGTATGCTCCAGGATATGCGCCACACCGGTCGAATCGGACGGCACTGTTTTAAAGGCGACGCCAAACGTATTCTCTTTATCGTTGTTGCTGATATGAGCGTGCCTGGCGCCGGTATTCGTATGTTCAAGGAGATAAAGAAAGGAATTGATTTCTTCTAAACGGATGACTTTGTGTATTAAGTAGCCGAAACTATCGGCGGCTTTTTGAATATCCGGATTGTTTGTATCTGGATATGATGTCATAGCAGATTACCTGAAATTTTCAAATTGAGCTCAGGAAGCGATGTAAATCCCGCGACTCTTTCGAGCGATTTTTTTTGTTTTATGCAGCCGGTAGATAATATTTCGAAGTTTTTTTTCACCAAAGCCTGTTCTTTTCCGGATTTCGGAAAACCCGACACCTTTTTTAAAGCGTTTGATTACTTCCAGTACGATTCTCGTAGAAGAATCAGCCGACCTGGACGCGGATGGAGAGGCTTTAGAAGATTTTGAACGGGATATGCCGTTGCTTTCACTATATAAATTTGAAACCTTAATCGCCTTTTCCAAACGATCCATTCGTTCGATCAGTTTATCAACATCTCTTTTGGTGGGTATATTATAGTGCTGTATGAAAAACTTTACCATTGCATCAAAGCTGACCGATTTCCCCTTTTTTTTGACCATGTGAACCCTCCTTTTTTACCGGTTCCGCATATCTTTAATAATCAGCCGTAAAGGACTTAAGGTTAACTCATCAAAAATTGGATGAAAAGTCAAGAAAAGGCTTCAAAGATAAACCGATTTAAGTTTGCGCTCAGGCGTTGAGATATTGAAAACGACAATGGTTCATGATAACTTGAATGATAAGTTTAATACCCTCTATTTGCAGCCATTTCGTCATGGGCCTCGATCCTGATATTTTTTGACGCAAAAACGTTGCATACTCCGTCTAAACAGTATAAAGAAACATCGGTCGGAATAAGCCGCAATAAAAATACCACATATAGATTGCCGAATCTTATGAACAATCATGCCATGAAAGAAACTAAGCCCGAACCCGATTCCGAATTAACCGGGCCGTGGTGGAAAATGAATCGCATTCGGGGATTTATTGACCGGGCGAAAAAGCTCGACGGAGATCCTCATTATGTCGCCATGGGCATGGCCATCGGGGTTTTTATCGGCGTGACGCCGACCATGCCGTTTCATACGGTGCTCGCCGTGGGGCTGGCATTTCTTTTTCGAGGCAGTAAAGCGGCCGCAGCGCTGGGGGTTTGGTTTTCCAACCCGGTCACCGCGCCGTTTTTTTATGTGGGAAGTTATAAGGTGGGAAAATATCTTCTTGGGAATTCGGTTCCGTTTAATTTAAAATACGAGTCGCTCCTGGAACTTGCACATCTGGGAATAGATGTTACGATTGCCCTGATCGCGGGTGGTATTTTACTGGGAATTCTCCCGGGTATTGCATCTTATTTTGTCACCCGCAAAATTTTTACGACCATACGGTCCAAAAGGGCATCAAAAAAATAATGACGTCGCCCAAAATACTGCTTGCGGCACACAACATTCGCCCCAAGAAACAATTCGGCCAGAATTTTATCGTCGATCCTGCTTTTGCCGATATGATCGTTTGCCGCGCAGGTATATCATCCGAAGATATTATTTTGGAAATCGGAGCGGGTGTGGGTGCGTTGACGGTTCCTTTGGCCCGAAAAGCAAAAATGATTTTTGCGGTTGAAAAAGATTCCCGGATTATCGGAATTTTAAATACCCAAATTCTGGCCGGCGGTTTTACCAATGTTTCCATTATTGGAAAAGACATATTGGCCATGGACATCGGCGCCCTGTCGGAAGATGCCGGCGGCAACATCATCGTGATGGGGAACCTTCCGTATAATATTTCTTCCCAAATTCTTGTTCGACTGATTCACTCGAGACAGAATATCCGCCGGGCCGTCCTCATGCTTCAAAAAGAACTCTCGCAGCGTATCACGGCCCAAGCCGGCTGCAAGGATTACGGGCGGCTCTCGGTTATGCTGAGCTATTGTTCGGATATCAAGAAACTCATCGATGTAAAAGCCTCGCTTTTTTATCCCAGGCCCAAAGTTGACTCTGAAATTCTGGAGCTGAAATTTAAAAAAGAAATCCAGGATCAGGCAACGGATGAATTGTTCTTTTTCAAGGTCATCAAAGCGGGTTTCGGAAACCGAAGAAAAACCCTAAAGAATGCGCTGAACGCCAGCGAACTCAACATCGGCGCCGATGCGGCAACGCATGTTCTCGAGAATTCGGGCATCGATCCCATTCGCCGCGCCGAGACATTGACTGTGGAAGAGTTTGTAAAACTGAGCAACAATTTACTAGAAGCTATCTCAAAATAATCTTTTAGCCCAACCTCGGCGGTGGCGCCTCGTTTTAAGTCCTCGACATACTTGAGTATGCCTGCGGGTTAAAACTCGGCTCCGCCTTGATTTTGAACCAAAATCTTTATTTTGAGACAGCTTCTATTTTCTTGGTATTTTGGGCTGTTGCGGCCTTACAATAATTGTTGCGGCCATATTATTTTTCAGGTATTTTTTTGCGAAATTCGTTACGGTTTCTTTAGTGATGGATGCGTAATCTTTCAGTATCGACCGGCTCCATTGGAGCTGCCGGGGATGCATTCTTGAACCTGCAAGAACCGTATCGAGCCAGTAGCTGTTTCTTTGAAGCATATCTTTTATGTCCGTCAATATCGGTCTTTGGGCCCGGTTCAGTTCATCCTGCGTAACACCGTCTTTTTCAATGTTGGATACGATTTTCTTTACCTGCTCTGCCATGACGTCGGATTGTTCGGGATCAACATAAACTCTCGCCTGAAAAACGCCATATCCCGGATAAGCCCTGCTCGGCCGATTAAACGCAAAGGTTGTGTATGCCGCTCCCAATTTTTCCCGTATCTGCACGCGAAGTTTGTCGGAAACGATTTCAGACAAGAGGGACAACCGGCGCGTTCGGCTGATATCCCATATGTCATCCGTTGGATAGGCGACAACGATCATTCCTTTGGGAATTTTTGTTTGAACAGATAGGGTCCGTGATTGGCCGGAAGGAAATATAAGATGTGTTGAACCGGTTGGTTTATCGGACATGTGATGCAATGGAAGGCTTCCAAAATAACGCGCTGTTAATCGAATGACCGCATCAGCATCGAAATCACCGACTGCGGAGACTTCAATGTCATTATTTTTCATTAACGGACCGAGCCACGATCTGATCTCTTCAAGGGTCAAACTGTTAAATGTGTCATCGTCGGGAATACCGAATCGATGATCTCCCCCGGCAAGAAAACGACTGCCGGAAAGGACCATTGCGCCGTTGATCGATCTGGAAAGCGTCTTGTATCTTTGACTGAATCGTTTCAGTGACAAATCATAGGCCTCTTTTCTAAATCCGGGATCAACCATATGAGCGTACAGAAGTTGAAACAGCAAAGGAACTTCATTGGAAACAGTTTCACCTTTGAATGAAAATCGATCTTCGGCGACATTGAAGGTGACGGCGGTGTTTTTTCCGGCCAGCGCCCGTTCAAGATCATCTTTCTCAAGGGAACCAAGGCCGCTTTTGTTGATGACGCTTTCGGTCAACAATGCCAAACCCTCAAGATTCGGAGGCTCAGCCGACCTGCCGCGACCAAAACTAATATTAATCAATACTTGATCGGCTTTAAAATCGGTTTTTTTGAGATTCAGCCGGACGCCGTTGTTAAAATCTACCTGGGTAATTCCAAGATCATGAATCGATTTTGTCCGGATGATACGGGCTTTTGTTCCAGGCTCAGGAAGATACGGAAAAACAGCCGCCTTCTCTCCCGCAGATTTTGCTACGGTGACGTGCATACTTTCATGGTAGCTGTCTAATATTTTCCTTTCAGGGTCTTTGCTCAAAAGCTTTGCATTACCCGTAACCAGCAGCAGCCGGTGGCCGGGAGCCCAGATATCTTTAAAAAACTCATTCACATCTTTTGCTGTTACATGGTCGATGATCGGTGTGTAAAGTTCTTTTTCCTGCCGGGGAGACATAAACACGCGGTCGGTGTTCAGGCTCGAAATGATCTCGCGTGCCAGGGCTCCGCTGTCGCGCGTAGATGCTTTTTTGACCGATTCCTCCAGTTCGGAAAGAAGATCCTTTTTGACCCTTTCCAGTTCAGGCGGCGAAAATCCGAATGTCAATGCTTGCCGCAGCATCTGTTCGATGGCGGAAAGAGATTTTTTCCAATTTTTCGGATCGCAGTCTGCCGTAATATCCGCGTATTTGATTTGGTTTAAAAAAATGCCAGAGTTTATGGATGCCGATGTAAAGGGAGTATCCGGTTTCATCAACAATTTGTCGAGCCGGTGTTTTACCATCCGGTTCGCAATATCTTCCACCAATTGTTTTTTGCGAAATTCATATGAATCGGGCAGGGGCAATATCTTTTTTAAAACTTCAATGCTTACCGTCGTATTCCCTGCTTCTTTCTCAAAATGGTAAAAAGCCTTAATGCCTTTATGATGAACATTGCCCAGATCGGGTTCTGCTTTAGGAGGTGCTCGGGGCGTTATGGCAGAAAATTGTTGTCCGATGATCGTTTCCGCCGAATTCGGGTCGAAATCTCCCACCAAAATCAGAATCATTCTTTTCGGACGGTACCAGGTATCGTAAAATGCTTTTAATTGCTTTTGGCCGGCCTTTTTTAGAATTTCTTCTTTGCCGATGGGAAGTCTTTTTGATATTCTGGCATCAGGGAATTCGAAATTGAGCTGCGCGACATATGTTCGATAGGATGCTGAATCCCGCGTCCGTTTTTCAGCCAAAACAACCCGCCGTTCTTTTTCGACCTCAGACGGTAAAAGAAGTGCTCCCTGTGCAAAATCTTTCATTACCAGCAAGCCTTTTTTAAGGCTTTCTTTGTCTCCTTTGGGTAATAAAACGTCGTAAACCGTTTCGTTGAGTCCGGTATGGGCATTTGCATCCGGGCCGAACTGCATACCAATGTTCTGGAAAAATTTAACCAGTTCCGAAGGTTTAAAATGTGTTGAGCCGTCAAACAGCATATGTTCTAAGAAATGCGCCAAGCCCTGCTGCGTGTCTGATTCATCCAAAGAACCTGCCTGAATGAAAAGGTGCATGCTTACCCTGTTTTTGGGGTAGTGGTTTTCCATCAGTATATACCGGAAGCCGTTCGAAAGCCTTTTAAACACAAGGGCGGGATCGGGACGAAGATCGCTGTTTTCAAACGGCCACTGATTCGAATTCCGGATGTGCTCAAAAGTTTGCTTGCCGCTTGATGATCGTTTTACATAATCTGAAGCGACAGCGTCAAAATTAGCGAATACAAAAAACAGTATAAAAACGACAATAAAAGAATTCGATAAAAAGCTTTTGGCACTACCATCCACATACTTTTTCAGCATGACAATTCTCCACATATAATTTATAACTGATCATCTTTAGACAACTTCTATGGAATATAAAACAGATATTCGTATTGACAATACCGGTGGGATCTTTTTGTAAAGCAATGCCTGATGCTCGGGTTGTGATGTGTAAAAACCACAAACAAAATCTCCCGCTTGCCTGATGAATATGACGATGCTCACGGGAGATTTTACTTGTAGTGTCAAAGGGCCCTTGGAAAAAGGGATGCCTTGCAGATGAACCGATTGATGCAGCTTGAGCAAAGGGGGCCTATTTCACCGGCAAGCATCCTCGGCTTTCGCTCAATTATGGTTGATAACTACTTTTTCACATAAAGGCCGCGTGACTTTGTTTGTATTTTTCCTTTTTTGGTCAGTTTATAAAGCGCATTGCTGAGCTGTCTGGAATTCAGTTTTGTTTTTTCTTTAAGCTGGGCAACGGTTACGCCTTTTTTGGTTCGTTTGATGATATCAAAAACGGAGTCCAGCATTGTCACCTGTTGGGCGGGTGCGGCTTTTTTTACAGCGGCTTTTTTTGCAGCGGTTTTCTTCGCAGTGGTCTTCTTTGCAGTGG
>CAZQAF010000032.1:0-11523 GCA_964591175.1 uncultured Desulfobacteraceae bacterium
AAACAACTCGATGATGTATTCAATTTCGGAGGGTAGAGATATTGCCAGAATTTTTTCCAGCAGCGGAACGTTATCACCATACATGACGGCAATAACGCATTCATCATGAAGAACATTCCGGTATTGCGGCCCTAAAATCAGCTTTTGTCTTCTTCTGACAATCTGTTTCCACGATTCACTGGCGCACCATTTGTTGTTAACATAAGCTCCCATTTTTATGCCTTTATACAAGATATCGGCATTATATGGGAATTCTTTAACCTCAAATGTTCAGGCTATATGCTTCTATTGCCGACCAGGCGGGCAAAATGTTCAAAGGAGCGGTCGTAGGTTCGTTCCGCATCACTCGGAAAACAGCATGCCGGAAGTTCACGGGATCTTAAATGGTAGCTGATGCATTCGCAGCAATTTCCCTTGCGCGGACACGGTTCGTAACTGCAATTGCAGGATTTAAGATTCTTTTCGGTTTTACATTCCATGGTATTCTCCTCTCATGTATTCATAACCTCAAATGAGCGTAAACAAAACCGATAGGAATTATAATGTCTTAATTTCAATGTATCTTCCTATTATTTGAACAATTTTTTATATCTCTACCAACGGTTAGATATGAATTCTGCAATTTTATATCAGTTTTGTTTACCCTTTGGGCTTCGCTTTCAGCTACGACCCAACAAGTCGGGAAAGCCGAGGATACCCCGTCTCCTTCGTTGCCGAGGGTTCGCGGTAGATTACTACAGCTTCACCCTCGGTCGCCTTGGATCTGGGGCATCCTCGACTTTCGCTCGATTAAGGTATAAAGGCCGTAAAATTGTTTTTTTATCATGGAAGCCTGAAAAAGAAAATAGCAAAGAATCAGAGCCTGGAATACCCGGCTTTAGTTTCACCTCGCAGATATGTGATTAATATTTTCATTTCAAATGGTTGGAATACCGGAATATTGGCATATTGGAAAAATCCGAATTGGTTTTGAGGACCAGGTTTTTCAAAGCCAAAGTAAAAATTCGCGCCTTCGGCCTTTCATTTCTCTTCGTGATGATTATCTTTTCCATAAAAGAAATGGAAAATATACAGTGAATCGTTTTTGGATACACGAGACCAACCAATGGTGTCTATGACATTCCAGGCGTTTATTCACGGCATTCCCAAGGCGGAATTGCACCTTCACATCGAAGGGTCCCTCGAACCCGAACTGATGTTTGAATTGGCGGCCAAAAATAAAATTGTTCTCCCCTATGAATCGGTTACCGATATCCGCCGCGCTTATAAGTTTACCAACCTTCAATCCTTTCTGGGCATCTATTATCAAGGGGCGCAGGTGCTGCTGACCGAAGATGATTTTTACCAGATGACCCGGGCCTACCTTCAAAAAGCTGCCGAACAGAATGTCCGCCATACGGAAATATTTTTCGATCCCCAGACGCATACTGCGCGCGGAATTGAATTCGAAACAGTGGTGCAGGGAATTCACAGGGCTTTGTCGGATACCGGGCGGAAGCTGGGTCTGTCATCCAAATTAATCATGTGCTTTTTGCGGGACCTGAGTGTGGCGGAAGCCATGAAAACCCTTGAACAGGCCCTGCCGTTTAAAGACCGCATTGCGGCGGTGGGACTGGATTCCGCTGAACTGGGACATCCGCCGGAAAAATTTTGGGTTTGTTTCCGATTTTGCCCAAAAGCATTTAAAGGTTGCCTCGCACTATGTATGACCTCAATCGATCGAAAACAAAATGGAGAAGATATTCAACATAACAACACTATTCATATTTGATGCAGTTTCAACCTTTTAGTATTTTGCGGCTATCGGTGATTTTTTGAGTAAAGAATTATTTTGGATATAAAAGCTTAAACGTTTCCATCATTTTTGCCACGTCTTCTTCGCCGACATCCGACCAAATGCGATAGGCGCCGGCCACGGCATAGGTGTAGCCACCGCGGATATTGGCACAATACAAGACTTCGACCTCGCGGGCGATCATTTCCACAGACTGGAGGTGACCGGTCGGTACGGCCACAACAATCCGGCCGGCCCCGGCATTTCTCACCGCCGTCACCGCCGTCTGCATGGTAAATCCCGAAGCCAGTCCGTCATCCACCAGAATTGCGGATCGATGCTTTAAGTCCGGGAAAGGCTGTTTGTCCCGTAATGTTGTCACCCGGCGTTCAACCTTGATTTTAGTCTTTTCGATGCCTTTATCAACATCTTCGGCTGTCAGGTTTACGCGTCCTATCAGATCTTCATTCAGTTGAACCGTGCCGTCAAACGCCACGGCCCCGTAGCCGGCTTCGGTATTCCAGGGCAAGGTGATTTTGCTGACCACGGCCACGTCAAAATCAAGCCCCAGCTTTTCAGCCATCACCATTGCCACCGGCACGCCGCCGGCAGGTATGGCCAAAATGATCCCGGATAGGTGATCATGGGCGGCAAGCATGCGGGTCAGGACTCGACCGGCATGGGTCCGGTCCTGAAAAACACGGGTTTGATCCCGCAGTTCGGGCAGATCGATGATGTTCGATGGCACATTCATTGTTATGCAATATCAGCCAACATCATAAGCGTCCATTAAAAAAAACCCAAATCTTGCACAGACGGTCTTGAAATGTTAGAGATAATGATTTAATGCGCTGATTCGCAAATACGGTGACGCCTTTTATAAAAAGCGCCGTATTTGACAGAACCATAGATCATAGTAGTGACTGAAGTGTGAAGTGAGCTAACGTTAATGTCCGACGAGAAAAAAATACCCATTGCCGTGGTCGGGATGGCCGGACTCTTTCCCGGCGCTTTGGACCTCGATACCTTTTGGCAAAACATCGTCAACAAGAAAGACGCCGTCATCGAGGTGCCTCCCGGGCGATGGATCGCCCCGCCGGAGGATATGGTTCACCCGGATCCTATGCCGGACAAAGCCTTTTCAAAACGGGCCTGCCTGATTCAGGATTTTACATTCGACGCCCAAGGTCTCGATCTTGACCAAGATTTTTTAAACAAACTCGACCCGTTGCACCAAATGGCCCTTCATATTGGCCGGGACGCACTGTCGAGCTGCAATATTTCATCCATCGATAAAAAAAACATCGGGATCGTTCTGGCCGCCATTGCGCTTCCCACGGATGCGTCGTCATCCATCACCCGAAAGATTTTCGGAACATCTTTTGAAGAAAAGATGTTCGGCGAACCATTGCACGATAAACACCCGGTGCTTTCAACAGCTGAATGTCTGGCCGCTAAGGTTACCAGCCTTCCGGCGGCCCTGCTGGCCCAGGCATTGGGCCTTGGCGGCGGAACCATGACCCTGGATGCGGCCTGCGCATCATCTTTGTATGCCGTGAAACTGGCCTGCGACGAACTGTCCTCTTTTAGAGCCGATGCCATGCTGGCCGGCGGCATTTCAAGGCCCGAATGCCTCTACACCCAGGTGGGATTCAGCCAGCTCCGCGCATTGTCCCCGTCGGGCCGCTGCGCCCCCTTTGACGAAACCGCGGACGGCCTTGTGGTGGGAGAAGGCGCGGGCATCTTGGTATTGAAACGCCTGGACGACGCCCTGCGGGATCAGGATACGATTTTTGCCGTCGTCAAAGGCATCGGGCTTTCAAACGACATGCGGGGCAACCTTCTTGCCCCGGACAGCGAAGGCCAGGTGCGTGCCATGCGCCAGGCGTATGCGTCCGCAGGCTGGTTTCCAGAAGATGTGGATCTCATTGAATGCCACGGTGCGGGCACGCCCGTGGGCGATGTAGTGGAGCTTCAGAGCCTGAGAAACCTCTGGGGCGAAACCGGCCGGTCAATTGGGCAGTGTCCCATCGGATCCATAAAATCCATGATCGGCCACCTTTTGACCGGCGCAGGGGCTGCCGGCATGATCAAAACCCTTTTGGCCTTAAAACATCAAACCTTGCCCCCTTCCCTCAATTTCAGCCGCGCGCCGGCCAAAAGCCCCCTTCACGACAGCCCGTTCAAGGTACAGACCGAACCCGAACCGTGGGAAAGAAGAGATAAAAACACCCCCCGCCGCGCAGCGGTCAGCGCATTCGGCTTCGGCGGCATCAACAGCCACCTCCTCTTTGAAGAATATAGAATTGAAACGCCAGATTCCCGATCAGCAACCATCGATCATCAATCAACGATCTCCCTCCATCAATCAACTATCAAAAATCATCAATCATCAATCCAAGGGGTCCCTATCGCCATCGTGGGCATGGCCGCCGCCTTCGGCCCCCTGTCATCGCTGAGGGCTTTCCAGGAGGTGGTTTTAAATGGTGAATCCATCCTTTCCAAAAGGCCCCGAGGCCGGTGGAACGGATGCGACGCCATTGCCGATCGCTATTTGGATAGTGCGGCTTCCTGGGGCGGATTCATGGAAAACCTCGCCATCGATCTCGAGGAATTCCGCATCCCGCCCAATGAAATTCCGGATATTCTCATACAGCATTTGTTGATGCTGAAAGTTTCCATGGATGCCATGAAAGATGCCGGGCTTCCTTTAAGACAAGAGCGGCCCCGAATGGGCGCTGTCATCGGCATGGAATTCGACTTTGAAGCCACCGATTTTCACCTCCGGTGGAACCTTTTCAACCAGGTGGGAAAATGGAAAAAACAAGGCCGTCTGGATCCGGATCTCTTTGACAAAGAAGAAACAGCTTCATGGCAAGCGTCGCTTCAGGATGCCATGGGCCCGCCGCTGACCAACACGCGAACCCTGGGCGCCCTGGGCGGCATCATTGCCAGCAGGATCGCCAGGGAATTCCGTTTGGGAGGCCCGAGTTTTGTCGTGTCCGGCGAAGCAGCCTCGGGTCTGAAAGCCCTTGAAATCGGCGTGCGGTCTTTGCAGCAGCATGAAACCGACATGGTTCTCGCAGGCGCCGTGGATCTTTGCGGGGATGTCCGCCGTGTATTGGTATCGAATCAAATTCGGCCGTTTACCAAACATCCTGACATCCGCCCCTTTGACGCATCCACAGACGGTACCCTTCCCGGCGAGGGCGCCGCAGCCGTGGTGCTCAAAAGACTCGACCGGGCCGTTGCAGACAATAACAGGATTTACGCCGTGATCAAAGGATTGGGCAAGGCCGGTGGCGGCAAAGATCATTCGCCGACAAAGGACGCCATTGTGCTGTCCTTAAACCGGGCCTTTGAGGACGCCGGGATTTCTCCGTCGGCGGTGAGTTTTATCGAAACCCACGGCAGCGGCAACCCCATTGAAGACCGTATGGAAGCAGAAGCACTGGCCCAGGTGTTCAGCGGCAAAAAACGCGCCTGTGCCATAGGGTCCGTAAAACCGAACATCGGTCATACCGGCGCCGCCGCCGGTCTGGCGTCTTTTGTCAAAACCAGTCTCTGTTTATATCAGGAAATTATTCCGCCGTTGCCAAACTTTTTAACCCCGGCATCTTCTCTGTGGGAAGACAGCTTTTTTTACCTGCCGGCATTTTCTCAATACTGGGATAGGGACCGGGCCGACGGTCCCCGCAGGGCATGTGTGGGTGCCATGACCCTGGACGGCAACTCCATGCACGCGATCTTGGAAGGCTTTGAATACAGAGCCCAGGACCAGAATTCCGATCGAAATTCCAACCGGGATACTGACGGGATTGTCGAAAGGGTGGCTTTGGAACGAAAACGCCCGTTGGGGTTCGCGGCACCGGGACTTTTTGTGGTTGAAGGAAGCACGGAAAATGAACTGATGGACGGTCTTTCTTCGCTCTCGCGTCATACTCATACCTCATTGGATCGAAATGGACCATCGGCTCAGGTCGAGAAATCGGCCCTATCCTGGTACCAAAAAAAGGGATCAGATCCTTCTAAGAAATTTGCCGTATCCCTTGTTGCCGGAAACCTGACGCAGCTCGAAACTTTCATCGATGACGCAAGAACGGCCATCTCCAACCGAACCCCGAGACATATGAACGGTTCGGGCGGTGTGAGCTATTCTCCGTCTCCCCTGGGACCGGGTGCTGAAACAGCCTTTGTATTCCCGGGGTCCGGGAATCACTATGTGGGCATGGGAAGGGGCATCGGTGTGCTGTGGTCGGAAATTCTCCGCAAAATGGATGCCGAAACCACCCGGTTAAAAACACAGTTGATACCCGACTGTTATGTGCCCTGGAGAACCTCATGGGAGCCTGGATGGGAAAAGCAAGCCTTGACAAAAATCGTTTCAGATCCTTTGAATATGATCTTCGGCCAGGTAGTTCACGGCGCAGTGATGACCGGTCTTGTCAAAAGTTTCGGAATCCGGCCCCAGGCCATGATCGGGTACAGCCTGGGGGAATCCGCGGGACTCTTTGCCTTGGGCGTGTGGCCGGATCGCGGCCAAATGCTAAAGCGCATGCTCACCACGAACCTGTTTGTCACCGAGCTTGCCGGTCCCTGCCGTGCGGCCCGAACCGCATGGAACATTCCCGAAAATGAAGATGTCAACTGGTGCGTTGCCGTTGTCAACCGGCCGGCGGACAAGGTTCGAAAGGTGATACATAGCCAACCCTTTGTAAAGTTACTCATTATCAACACCCCGGATCAATGTGTCATCGGCGGCAGAAAACAAGATGTCAAAGCGACCATCCAAAAACTGGGCTGTGAAGCGGTTTTTATAGACGGTGTGGTCACGGTTCATTGCAACGCGGCAGCGCCGGTGGCCCGGGAATATAAACAGCTCCACCTGTTCTCGACCACATTGCCAAAAGATATCCGGTTTTACAGTTGTGCCCTGGGGCGGGCTTACACACCGACCCGGGAGAGCGCCGCGAAATCCATTTTAAACCAGGCCCTTTCAGGGTTTGATTTCACGACCCTGATCGAACAGGCCTATACGGACGGCGTCCGTATATTCCTTGAAATGGGCCCTCACGCCTCCTGCACGGCGATGATCAACACCATCCTCAACGCAAAACCCCATCTGGCGCTTTCAGCCTGCTGCCGGGGCGAAGACGACCTCTTGACGATCCTTAAATGCCTGGGAACACTGGCAACCCACAGAGTTCCCATGGACCTCGATGCGCTTTACGGCACCCGCGCCTGGCCCCCGGACGCCACGGAGGCCCGGACCTCGGCACCGGAACGGCGGATGGTACTTTCTGTCGGCGGGAAGATGATGGATGACCCGTCTTCGCTCTTCGAGCCACGCCGCGGCAAGCCCCGGTTAAATTCGCTTCGCTCGTCTTCTTCGAAGAATTTAACGGGGCAGGTAGAGGTCGGAGATCCGAGTCAGATCGACCGAAAATTTAAATTACCGGAGCAAGCCGACTTCACCGTAGCAGAACCTATAGCTACGACGGCTGAAAGCGACCCCTTCAATCAACAATCAACAATCAACAATCATAAATCCAAAAGAGCGATCCTCAAACCTAACGCGGCCGGGGACGATAGACGGAGGCCTGAAGGGGATATCCAATACCGAAATCTCATGGATACGTTGACCGAAAGCACACGGGCCACCGCGGACGCCCATCAGGCGTTTCTCGATTTTTCAGATACCATTACCAAAGGATTCGAAAAAACCTTTGAGACGCAGGCAAAGCTTCTCGAGACCCTGATGGCCGATGACGATTTTCAAACCCGGAGCGATCCGGCAGAAGAACCCCGAAAAAAAACCGCTTCACAAACGGTTTCACCGGAAGACCGGCGGACAATTGAACCGGCCTTTGACCGGAACATGTGCATGGAGTTTGCCGTAGGATCCGTCGCCAATGTGCTGGGGCCGGAGTTTGCCGTTGTCGATACTTACGACGTCCGGGTTCGTTTGCCGGATGAGCCTCTGATGCTGGTAGACCGCATAGTCTCCGTTCAAGGCGAAAAACAATCCCTGGGCTCGGGACGGGTGGTGACAGAGCACGATGTTTTAGGGGATGCCTGGTATCTTGACGGCAATCGCGCACCGGTCTGCATTTCGGTGGAAGCCGGCCAGGCCGATCTCTTTTTATGTTCATACCTGGGTATCGATCATGTGGTGAAAGGAAAGCGGAGTTACCGGCTTCTGGATGCAAAGGTCAAATTTCACCGGGGGCTTCCAATGCCGGGCGATGTGGTTCGATACGAGATCGAGATCGATCATTTTTCCCGTCAGGGAGAAACCTGGCTCTTCTTTTTCAGGTTCGAAGGGCATATCGGAGATTCGCACCTGATCAGCATGACCGACGGGTGTGCGGGTTTCTTTACCAAAGAAGAGGTGCAGCACTCCGGCGGGATTATCCTGACCGAAGAAGACACCCGAAATCTTCATGGTCGAAAATCGATTGACTGGCCGGTCTTCGCCTTTAGGTCTCGACCCGATAAAGAGGATCCGGTCCCCCCCGAAAAGGAAAGTTACGATGACGCGGCCCTTGAATGCTTAAGGCAAGGTGATCTTGTTGGATGCTTCGGCGCGAATTTTAACGGCATAGGGCTGGCCGAATCCCTTAGTCTGCCAGGCGGCAGAATGAAGCTGATCGACCGGATTCTGCATCTCGAACCCTTTGGCGGGCGATACGGTCTCGGCCGAATCCGGGCTGAAGCGGATATTCATGCCGATGACTGGTTTTTGACCTGCCATTTCATGGATGACATGGTCATGCCCGGAACCCTGATGTATGAGTGCTGCGCCCACACGCTCAGGGTCTTTATCCAGCGCATGGGGTGGGTGACGCCGAAACCCGGTGTCTGCTATGAACCGATGATCGGCGTTCAGAGCATCCTCAAGTGCAGGGGACCGGTCACGCCGGAAACGAGCAACGTCTGGTACGACATCGACATCAAGGAGATCGGTTACGCGCCGGAGCCCTTTGTCATTGCCGATGCCCTGATGATGGCTGACGGGCATCGTATCGTGTCGTTCAAAGACATGTCCATGAAAATGACCGGCGTCACCGGTGAGGAAATCGAATCAATATGGCAAGATAAGGACAGAGGTCGGAAGTCCCGTCTTCGCTCTCCGAGCTTCGCCGGACAAGCAGAGGTCCCGTCTTCGCTCTCTGAGCAACACCGGGCAAGCGGAAGTCGGAGGTCTGTAGGGCGGGCTTTCCAGCCTGCCGAAATCGGAGGTCGAAAAACGGTTCTTTATAATCGGGACAAAATACTCGCATTTGCCGTTGGAAAGCCTTCGGAAGCATTCGGCGATCCTTACAGGGTATTCGACAAGGACCGGGGCATCGCCCGCCTTCCGGGACCGCCCTATTCTTTTTTGGATCGGATTGTTGCCGTTGAACCCGAAGCATGGATTTTAAAACCCGGCGGATGGATCGAGGCTGAATATGACATATCACCGGATGAATGGTATTTTAAGGCAGACCGGTCATCGTCCATGCCCTTTTGTATCCTGCAGGAAGCGGCCCTTCAGCCGTGCGGATGGCTGGCTGCTTACTTAGGCTCCGCCCTTAAAAGTAAAAATGATTTAAAATTCAGAAACCTCGGGGGAAAAGCCGTATTGCATCGCATGATTTTTCCCGAAGAAAAAACAGTGACCATACGCGCCCGCATGACCAAAGTCTCCGACGCCGCGGAAATGATCATCGAACATTTTGATTTTGCGGTTTCTCAAGATGCTCAAACCATTTATTCAGGTGACACCTACTTTGGCTTTTTCACAAAGCAGGCCCTGGCACAGCAGGTCGGCATCCGGAACGCCCAAAAACAAGCATATGCCCCTTCTTTGGATCAGCTCCGGCTTCTTCAGCCCTTTATTTTTGAAGATGAAGCCCCGCTTTTTCCCGAAGATCCGGATGCTGATCCGGCGCCTTCTCTGGCCATGCCGGCAAAAGCCCTTCGCATGATCGATAAGATTGACGCTTTTGTCCCGGACGGCGGTCCCGAAGGGCTCGGTTTTATCCGGGGGGTCAAAGCCGTAGATCCCGAAGAATGGTTTTTCAAAGCGCACTTTTTCCAGGATCCGGTCTGCCCGGGTTCTTTGGGAATCGAATCGTTCCTGCAGCTTATCAAGTTTGCGGCCATAAAACGATGGCCGCATCTTGGCAAAACCCATCGTTTCGAATGGATCATGGACGAACCGCATGCCTGGTCCTATCGCGGACAGATCGTTCCTGACAACAAACGCATTGAAGTTGACGCCGTGATCACGAAAATGGTTGACACGCCCGCGCCGACCCTGTACGCAAACGGTTTTTTGAAAGTCGACGGGCGCTACATCTATCAAATGGAAAACTTCGGCCTGAAACTGGTCCCGGTTTGACTGGGACAAAATTGAAAAAAATAGACAGGATTAACAGGATATACAGAATGACAATTTGTTTTTGATTAAAAACTTATGTTTGTCATTAAAAATTCGAAATACGAAGCACGAAATTCGAAACAATGACCAAATTAAAAATGTTTCAATGTTAGAAACATTCGGTTAGAATATGTTCGTTTGGGTCATTTTGGAATTCGGTATTCGAATTTGTATAGAGTTTTGGATTTCGATATTCGAATTTTGCCCGAACAGGAGGGTTCGTTCAATATTAATAAAAAAGTATATCTTGTTGCCCTTTCAAAAATATAATAGAAATAACGACATGTTATATTCCAACGTCTATATCGATGCCTTCGGCTATGAACTGGCCCCCAATGTGGTCACTTCCGATGATATTGAGCGCCGACTTGAACCGCTGTATGAGGCGCTCCATTTTCAGAAAGGACAATTGGAGGCCCTCACCGGAATTCGGGAACGCAGATTCTGGGATCCGGGTTTCACCATGTATGAGGGCGCCGTAAAAGCCGGCCGGAAAGCCATGGATGCTTCCGCTGTTTCCGCACAAGACATCGGTATGCTCATTTACGGCGGCGTTTGCCGGGACAATTTGGAACCTGCCACCGCCTGCGCCGTATCCAACGGTCTTGGATTGGGTCCCAACACTCAGATTTATGATGTTTCCAACGCATGCCTGGGGATATTAAACGGGATGATTCAGACGGCCAATGCCATCGAACTGGGACAGATCAAAGCCGGCCTTGTGGTGTCCTGTGAATCTGCAAGACAGATCGTGGAATCGACTATTGACCGGCTGCTTGAAACAAAAGACATGGATCATTTCAAAAAAACCATCGCCACCCTCACAGGCGGTTCAGGGGCGGTGGCCGTGCTCTTAACAGACGGATCCGTATCCGATGAGAGACATCGGCTTCTGGGCGGTGTCGTCAGATCTGATGCCATGCATCATAAATTGTGCCGCTGGGGACCGGATACCGGAATCCCCGCCAGCGGTCCCCATGTCATGCAGACCGATTCCGTGGGGGTCCTGCAGCATGGGGTGGCCCTCGGCATCGAAACCTACACGGCTTTTAAAAAAGAACTCTCCTGGCCCGAAGATAAGCCGGACAAGGTCATTTGCCATCAGGTGGGGGCGACTCACCAAAAAAATATCCTTGAATCCATCGGGATCCCAAAGGAAAAAGACTTTACGACCTTCAAGTACCTGGGAAATATCGGTACGGTGTCCCTTCCCATTACGGCGGCCATTGCAACAGAGCGGGAATTTTTGGTTAAAAACGATCTGGTCGGTTTTTTCGGCATCGGCAGCGGCCTGAACTGCCTGATGCTGGGAGTGAGGTGGTGA
>CAZQAF010000032.1:11623-38929 GCA_964591175.1 uncultured Desulfobacteraceae bacterium
TTTTTTCGGCATCGGCAGCGGCCTGAACTGCCTGATGCTGGGAGTGAGGTGGTGAGCAAAATTCGGCATTGAGCGCCAAATGGCCATACCAGAAAAAATTTACCTTGTGGAATGGTCATTTTAGAAAATAGAAATTAGAAATTAGGAATCAGAAAATCGATAGCCTCTTTCCTCTTTTCTCTTTCCTATTTCCAGTGTATTGGCTTTAAACCTTACAAGTTACGAAAGGAGAACGCTTTGAAAAAAATAGCATTTCTTTTCCCGGGTCAAGGTTCGCAGGCCGTCGGCATGGGGCTTGATTTTTATCAGGAATATGATGTGGTGAGAGAACTGTTTGATATGGCCGAGGAAATTTCCAAAATCAATATATCAAAGTTGTCCTTTAAAGGTCCCATTGAAGATCTCACGCAAACTGTCAATCTTCAGCCGGCCGTCACTGCGGTGAATCTGGCATGCCTTACAGCCATTGAAAAAGAAGGCGTTCGGCCCGACATTTGCGCAGGCCACAGTCTTGGCGAATATAGCGCCCTAAGCGCCTCGGAGATTGTCTCCCGGGAAGATGCCTTCAAAATTGTCTTTAAGCGGGGGGAACTCATGCACCGCGAAGCAACCCGGAACAAAGGGGCCATGCATGCCATTATCGGGCTTTCCATAGATGAAGTAACCGACATCGTCGATCAGGTGAAAAAAGAGGGAGTTGTGGCGGTCGCCAATCATAATACCCAAAAACAGATCGTGATCACCGGTAGCCCGGATGCGGTTGAAAAGGCGTCATCCATGGCTGCCGCACGCGGCGCAAAAGCCATATCCCTGAAGGTCAGCGGCGCATGGCACAGCGACCTGATAAAAGGCGCTTATGATGAGTTCAAAGTCGTCATTGATTCCATGCATTTTAATACGCCCCAAAGGCCCCTGATATTTAATGTCACCGCCGATTTTGAAAAAGAACCCGGTGATATAAAGTCGATCATGGCCCGTCAGCTTTGCAGCCCTGTCAAGTGGTATGACTCCATGTGTAAGCTTATGGATGAACATGTTGAAATATTTGCAGAAGTTGGGCCGGGGAAAGTCCTTGCCGGCCTTTTGAAAAAGATCCTGCCCACAGACTATCCATACCGGATATTCAATGTTAACAGCTTGAAATCACTGGAGTTATTTTTGAAAGAAGCTGCGTGATTTCCAAATGTCCACAGACGCATTTTTTTAAAAAAAAACGAAAAAGTAATTTTGTGCTTTACTTATTTTTTTTCATATTGTATTTTTCTCATTTACATGAAGGGAAGATACGCTTTCATTCAAGGGTTGAATTATGAAAAAAAAAGATGTGGATTATTTCAAAAAATTTTTAAACGAGCGACTCGAAGAGTTGTTAAGCCATGCAGACAATACGGTTTCAGGAATGACAACGCCCAAGGAGAATTTTCCGGATCCAACCGACCGTGCATCCCTTGAGGCAGACCGTAATTTCATGCTTCGTATTCGGGACAGAGAAAACAAACTGATCAAAAAAGTCAAAAAAGCCTTGGACCGCATCGAAAAAGGCACTTTCGGCGTTTGCGAAAAGTGTGGTGAAGATATTTCCGTGAAACGTCTTAAGGCCAGACCGGTCACCACGTTGTGTATTGCCTGCAAAACCAAAGAAGAGGCTTTTGAAAAAGCCCTTGGATTATAAATCGAATTATCAATATACATGTGAGAATCGATCTTCATATCCATTCAACCGCTTCAGATGGAACACTTTTGCCGTCAGAAATACTTGCCTTGGCCCAAGAACTCGATATCGCGGCAATATCCATCACAGATCATGACACGCTGGAGGGCTCGAAAAACGCCCTTTCTTGTGGAATTCCCCCTTCGATCAAATTTTTAACCGGTATCGAAATCAGCGCCGATCCGCCGGATTCTTTTCCGCTATCCGGAAGCCTTCACATCCTGGCGTATGCCGTTGATGTCGATCATCCTGAACTTAATCAAACGCTTACCATGCTGAAGGATTCCAGGCAAAACCGGAACCCTCGAATTCTCGAACTGCTTTCCGGCCTGGGCATTGACATTACCTTTGACGAACTCAGGACCCTGGCTGAAGAACGTCAACTGGGAAGACCCCATATCGCCCGGCTTATGGTTAAAAAGGGGTATGTGCCGTCCATCGATGCGGCATTCGATCAATATCTGGGACACGGCAAGCCGGCCTATGTCGATCGTTTTCGTTTCGGATGCGCAGACACGATACAAATTATATTGGATGCAGGGGGGATTCCTGTTTTGGCGCATCCAGTGCTCTTGAACATACAACCGAACGATATTTTTGAGAATTTGATTGCGTTGTTGACGGAAATGGGTATGCGGGGGATAGAAGTCTATTATCCGGAACATACCCAAGATCTTATGGCTTATTATACCCGGATCGCCCGCCGCCATGATTTATTGATCACCGGCGGCACGGATTTTCACGGTGATTTAAAACCCGAAATAAAAATGGGATCCGGTACAGGGGATCTTTATATCCCTTACGAATTGTATGAAAAGTTGATTTCAAGTTTAAGTTGATACCCATGGACCCAACGTCACAGACCGACTTAAAGAAATTGCAGCAAGAACTTCTTTATGAATTTAAAAAAACTGACATCCTTGCCCAAGCGCTCAGACACAGTTCCTTCGTAAACGAAAATCTTGAACTGGATATTCAGGATAATGAGCGGCTGGAATTTTTAGGGGACGCCGTTCTCAATCTGGTTGTCGGCCACATCCTGATGGAACGCTATCCGGAGTTACATGAAGGCGATTTGTCCAAAATACGCGCCGGCATGGTCAACGAATCTCAATTGGCTTCCATTGCCCAGCAAATAGATCTGGGTTCGTATATACAACTCGGTAAAGGTGAAATCCAGACCAAAGGATGGGAGAAAAAATCGATCCTGGCAAACACCTTTGAAGCCGTTGTTGCCGCCGTTTATCTGGACGGGGGGTTTGATGCGGCATTTAAAATTATCGACGGCCGCTTTTCTCCTTTGTTCGACGCCATCGTCGCATCTCCGGCCAATCAGGATTATAAGAGTCGGGTTCAAGAACTCGTCCAGATGAAGCATCAGGAGATGCCGGTTTACACCGTTGTTCGTGAAAGCGGACCGGATCATAACAAAACCTTTTGCGTACGGCTTGAGGTCGGAGAGATGCAAACCGAAGGCGCCGGGAAAAGCAAAAAAGCTGCTGAACAGGAAGCCGCCAGAAAAGGTCTTGAGATTTTGGAATCAGATGATTAATGACGAATCTACCTCCCGCCCCTTCATCATTCCGGTCTTTTTACCCCATGCCGGATGCCCTCACCAATGCGTTTTCTGCAACCAGACATCCATTACCGGCACCCCGCGGGATATTTTGTCCGTGGAAAAAGTGGAAACCCAAATCCATGAATTTCTCAAATATAAAAGGGAAAATCGAGGGCCCGCGCAGGTGGCATTTTACGGCGGAAATTTTTTGGGCCTTGAAAAAGACGATATCAAAGGCCTTTTGAACGTATCGATAAAATTCGTAAAAAACAACGACATTGACACCATCCGGTTTTCCACACGCCCGGACACCATAAACCCTGATCGGCTTGATATCTTAAAAGATTATCCGGTCTCCACCATTGAGATCGGTGCCCAGTCCATGGATGACCGCGTGCTGGCCGAGGTAAAACGGGGTCATCTTGCTTCCGACACTCAAAAGGCTGTGGCGCTGTTAAAGGAGCGGCGGTATGAAACGGGCATCCAGATGATGGTGGGATTGCCGGGAGAAGACGAAGAGAGTTCCTTATCCACGGGGCACCGGATTGGAGAACTCGCGCCCGATTTTGTAAGAATATATCCGGCCGTTGTCCTCAAAGACAGCGTGCTCGCCAAATGGTATCGAAACGACACGTATCGTCCCTGGTCCCTTGAACGGTCCATTGCCCAAGTCAAAAAACTGTACCTGCTTTTTAAAAAAAAGGGCATTCGGGTTATCCGGATGGGACTTCAGGCCGCTGAAGATCTGGACAGCGGCGCCGCCATTTTAGCCGGGCCGTATCATCCGGCATTCGGTCACATGGTCCATTCGGAAATTTTTCTGGATATGGCCGTTGCGGTCATGAAGGTTGAAAGGATTTCACAGGATGCTGCCGTCTTAAAAGTTCATCCGCGATCGATCTCGAAAATGAGAGGGTTAAACAATAAGAATGTGGATGTCCTGAAAAAAAGATTTCATATCCAATCCATACAGATTCTCCCGGATCCTTCGATTTCCGAAGACAACCTCGCACTTGAAATATAATCCCTTGAAAAAGAGACCTTTGAAAAATGCTCATTTTTGTTCAAGTTCAAGGAAGGCGATAATTTTAACCGCAGGAATACATTGAGTATTTTGAGGACTAAAATTTGAGCCTGACCCCAGAGAAATGGGCTTCGCCCCGGTTAAATATTAAATGCAGATTTAACTGGGCAGGCATTTCACGGGGCAGGCGCAGAAACTTGTCCGCCTCCGGCGGATTGGGCAAAAAGGGGCGTTTTGCAAAGGTCTCAAAAAGTTTAAACGCTCGTTTTAGGTAAAAATATTTGACTGCATATTGAAAATGTTCATTTACTGCTTAATTTTAGCTGTCATTGCTTATGACAAAAAAAACATATACGGATAAAAATGGCTCTTTAGGGCGATAACATTTCGATTCAAGTAATGCTGTAACTTTCAACTTGATAGCATACATACAGTTTTCGCTGTCGCAGATAAAAGGAGCTTTATAAATGGCACAAAAAACAAAGCCTGTATCACACCATAAGGGCAAAAATTTATTGGTAAAAAGCAAATCCAATTCAAAAATATCGCAGACGCTGATTATCCCCGAATCGAACGTGAGAAGCACAAAATCAGGATCGATAACCTACAAAAACCTTGTCCCTAAGAAAAAACCCAAGGATGATTTATGTACCCATTGCGGCGTCCGCCAAAAAGGGCCCGGTTTTCGCTTTCTTTGTCGATACTGTTTTCGTAAAGCAGGTGATGAGACGGTTTACTCAATCAACTCCGGCACGATGAACAAGGATATTTTTTCCCAGAAAATGCCTTGGTAATGGTGAGGATCTTTTTTGATGTATACTCCCCCACGTCCGCCAGCGCATCGATGGGTAAAAATGAAGGGGCATTGTTTGAATAAAGACAGGTGACGGACGCGGGGAAATCCTCGTCAGCCTCATAAAAAATATAACAAAGGGCGATTTTCGGAAGTGGGAAAACCATAAATGAAAAATCGCCGCCCACATGGGAAGGCGCTTCACACCCGTTCAGTGTCTCGATGATCCGGCCGATCGATGCCCGGATCGCTTCAACATGGGGGACCAGGATCTGCTGGGTATGGGTCACAAAGGCATTGGCATACGGCATGCTGTTGGGAAGATCTTTGAAGGCTTTCAGCGGCTCGACCCGGCATGCTTCAAGGGTGGTATTCAACGCAAAAAGCGAAATCAAGATGCCGATCACACCGGTCTGCCGGACATTTCCCAAAAAGATGCCGTTGGATCGAATCTCGCAGTTTTCCCCGAACGCTTCAAATAAAAACGCACCGTCACTCTGCCTGGCGGACAATGCATCGGCAAGATCCGGCGAAAGGTTTTCAAACAGTTTATCAAGATTGTCCCGGACGATTTTAGCGTAGTTATTGCTCATCATTCCCACCGTATAAAAAGCGATTAAAAGTCATACGTATCATTAATTTAAATTTTTGGATCAACCCTTCCTTTAATAAAGAACCTATTATCAAACTTTTCCATATTCCAAAAGATGTTAATTGAAGCTCCTCGCAGACCCGTAAACGGGATTTCCGCGGCGCTGCAACAAGCTGCAGGGTATTCTGGCGAAGGCGAATAAACCCAAAAAACTTTATTGATCGAATCCGATCTTGATTTTCGATTTAATTTCAGATATCTGTTTTAAATAAGACAGTGTTGTACAGTTTGCCATGAGGCCGCCCTGCTTCATTGATTCTTTTTTAGTAAATCGGTCGGCGATATTGCCTTAATCAAAATTTCAGTCCGGGAACGGTTTAGAACAAACCGCAAGGAGTGAACCATGAACGAAAAGAATCGATCTGCAAAAAAAAACATGACCAAATCGACTGCCCCGCCGAATGAAATAGCCCACACTATTAATTTAGCCATCGTTGGTGGCGGCAGAGCCTGCAAATTTTTTCTGAATCTGCTCCGCAATGAATCTTTTACCTATCTAAAGATCAATATCGTCGGTGTATGCGATATCAACCCGGAGGCTGAAGGACTTGTTTTAGCCAAAGAACTGGGTATATACACCACCAATGACTTTCAGGATCTTTTTAAGATAGATAAACTTGACAGTATCATCGAACTGACCGGCAGCAAAGAAGTTTTGCTCGACATCATCCGTTTCAGGCCCAAAGAAGTGGGGGTCATCGAACATAACATAGGAAGATTATTGCGAAGTTTTTTCGAGGTCAACCAGCGCCTTAAATCCGCAGAAGAACAACTGGCCTTTGAAAAACAGTTTTCGGATTTTTTGATCCATCAAAGTACGGCTGCCATTGTCATAATCAACACGGATTTTACCATTGTTGAACTCAATGAACCTTACTTGAAAGCCGTCAATAAATCCAGAGAAGAAGTGATCGGCAAACATTGTTACGAGATTTCTCATGGCTTTAGCGTACCGTGCTCCAGTGCGCAACCCGGTATGAAATGCCCCATGGTGGAGACGCTGAGAACCGGGATGTCCAGCCATGTCATTCATGAGCACCCCCACCCGGGAAAAGGATCAACTTTTTGTAATTTAAATGCGCTGCCTTTATTGGACGAGAACGGCGAAATCCATCAAATCATCGAAGTTTGGAGAGATATCACGGAGGAAGTGTCTAACAGCTGGACAAAGCATATCAAAGAAATAAAATCCGACCTTCAAAAGCTGGTCCAGGAAGACCGCATGATATCTTTAGGAAAACTCGTGGCCAGTTGCGTCCATGAAATCAACAACCCCATCCAAGGGTTAATGACATTTACATATTTAATGCAGGAAATACTTTCCGAAGGCAGACCGAGACCGGAGGATATAGAGCAGTTTAAAAACCATCTCTCTTTTATGTCCAAAGAACTGGAACGCTGCGGCAACATTGTCTCCGGCCTGCTTTCATTTTCCCGGGAAACCCCAAAGGAATTCAAAGAAGTTGATCTTAACGACGTATTGAACTCCGTCATTAGCTTAACGCGCCATAAAATGGAGCTTTTCAATGTCGAATTGACAACCCGCCTTCATCAAGGACTGTTAATCGTACAGGGCGATGAGCGTGAGTTGCAGCAATGCTTTCTCAACCTGATTTTCAATGCCATTGAAGCCATGCCCAGCGGCGGTAAATTGCAAATCATTTCGGAACTGGAAAAAGATAATAAAAATGTTCGAATAGAGATTCGGGACACCGGCTATGGCATCTCCAAGAAAAATATTGAACATATTTTTGATCCTTTTTTTACGACAAAAGGAGAAGGAGAAGGCACCGGTCTCGGGTTATCCATTGTCTACGGCATCACCAAAAATCACAAAGGCAATATCAGTGTCAACAGCAGAGTGGGAGAAGGGAGTTCCTTTGTTTTAACCTTCCCTGTATATTAGTTATATTTACCCGACGGAGAAAAACTATGGATAGAAAAATGAGCGTCATGATTGTAGATGATGAGGCCATCGTTCGGGAATCCCTCTTTCACTGGTTTAAAAAATACGGCCATGTGGTAGAAACCGCGGCGTCAGGTTTTGAGGCTTTGGAGAAGCTGGAAACATATCCTTTTCAACTTCTTTTCGTAGATATCAAGATGCCGGGGATGGACGGCATCGAACTGTTGGAAAAAATAAAATCAGATTACCCGGATACCATCGTAATTATTATTACCGCATATGGTTCCATTGAATCGGCGGTGAAAGCCATGCGAATCGGCGCCGCAGATTATTTGCTGAAGCCTTTTAAACCGGACCAGCTCTCTCTCGTCATGGAACGAATATCTGTTCAAGAGAGACTTTTATCACAATACAACTATCTGAAAGGACATTTGGACAAAATCACCCATTTCGACAACATTATCGGACAATCGCCGGCAATGGAAAAAGTTTTCAGTCTTATTCCGGAAGTTGCCCAAAGTGATGCTTCTATTTTGCTTTTCGGAGAAACAGGTACCGGCAAGGAGTTGGTTGCAAAAGCCATCCATGCGGAAAGCCGCCGGTCCCATCTTCCCTTTATCGCCATCAACTGCGGCGCGATGCCCGAGTCTCTTTTGGAAAGCGAACTTTTCGGTCACCAAAAAGGCGTATTCACCGGCGCCACCCGCGCTCGTAAAGGGTTTTTGGAGGTCGTTTCCGGAGGAACGCTCTTTTTGGATGAGATCGGAGAGATCAGCCCCAAAATGCAGATCAATTTATTGCGCGTTCTGGAGGAAAAGAAAATAACGAGCATTGGAAGCAGAGAACCTGTTGAGATTGATTTCAGACTCATCTCGGCCACACGAAGAGATTTGAAAAAGGAAGTCACTGAAGGAATTTTCAGAGAAGATTTTTTTTACCGCATCAATGTCATTATGATCGAAATTCCGCCCCTTAGAAAAAGAAAAGAGGACATTCCTTTACTGGCTGAACATTTTTTAAAAAAGTACTGCCAGGAAACCACCAAATATGTCGATCATGTCACCCGTGATGCAATGGAACTCTTAAGGCACTATGATTGGCCGGGAAATGTCAGGGAGTTGGAAAATGCCATCGAAAGGGCGGTGGTTCTTTCCAAATCCCGAACCCTCGGCGTTGAAGATCTATCCTTCATTCGACCGCCTGATATGCAGTTTTCAAAAACCCTGTCGTTACGCGAAATGGAAAAAGCATATATTCAACGAATTCTTGAAGAGAACAACTGGAATGTGACCCAGTCCGCTAAAATTTTGGGAATCAACCGGGTCACACTTCACAAAATGATGAAACGGTATCGTTTGGAAAGGCCTTAAAGGTTGACCTCAAAGAAAATATCCGTCGGCGTGTTACCGCTGGGAGATATCCCCGAGTTCGATTTACAAGTTATAGTTGACCATATCATTGGATGTTTCAAGCTTACTGCTCAAATTCTTCCCCGCTTCGAACCACCTGGCAATGCTCTTGATGAAAGACGGTTGCAGTATAATGCCGGCATTATCATTGAAACCATGGAAGCCACGCAATTTGGCAATCATGATAAGGTTATCGGTGTTCTCGATAAGGATCTCTTCATTCCTATCTTTACCCATGTCTTCGGTGAAGCCAGACAGGGAGGAAAATGCGGCCTGGTCTCATTGTATCGATTGGCAAAAAACCCCGACGGTTCAATCCCTCCTGAATCTTCTATCAATGAACGTGTTGCAAAAGTGGCGCTTCACGAGCTGGGCCATCTGTTAGATCTACTTCATTGTGAGCGTAAAAAGTGTCTCATGCACTTCTCAGGAGGTATCGATGAATTGGATGAAATGTCCCTCGATCTTTGCGAGTATTGCTCAATTTATCTTCAGGACAAACTTCGCTGAAACGTTGAATGGTCGATCTGCCGAGAAGTAGTTTCAAAACCTTCAATCGGGCTCAAGGTCCCCCGCTAAAAACCAGCGGGATAAAAAGGCGGACTGAAACGGCCAACCGCCCCGATTAGAAAATCGGGACAAGCATCCATACCTTGAATATTTCGAGGATTGGGCGTCTCAGTCCAACACAGCTTGTCCCGTCGTAGCTATCGCGAAGATGGAAAATTGAGCCCGAGAGGGGGTTTTGAAACCACTTCGAGTGATTGAATGATAATCGGCTACAACCGTTGTAGCCAAAAGCAACATTTACATATCTAATTGATTTTAATATATTTTTATATAAATTATGTCTTCAACCCTTTCCGAGATGTAGCCAAAATATTCAGTCTCAATTCTTGCCTTTAAATTTCCGATAAACCTTTTCCATTGTATCGACAAAAAACATGAACAATTCCAAGAGGTAAGTGTTAAAACACCGTTTAGTCAATTTTTGGCATTCTCATTGCAGTTAAATAAGCCAAAAGAAGAAAATGCATGCGGTTTCGCTTTGGCTTGGAAGGTGGCTGATAGGTCGTTTCAGCTCCGTAGTATTTTACCTAGCCGTGTAAGGAGGTCATAATCATGAAACGTAATACATATTATTGGGGAAAACAGGAAGCGGCCGGAAGAAAAGAAAGGTTGAATACAAAGAATCTTATTAGTGTCGACCAGCCCTTTGGTTACGAAGAAGTCGTTGCAATAACCGGATCGGAATATGTTCGGAGCCTGAACACTGACGGTGTAACGCTTATTCCGTATGAGGAGCTGAGAAGAAATTCCATAGCCATTAACTGAGAGGCTTACTATGAAACGTAACATAAATAAAACAAAAGAAAAAGATGTTGATAAAAGAAGACACATCGGGCCTGATCAGCCTTTTGATTACGATGAGGTCGCTTCGACAACCGATCCGGATTATGTTCGACATATGAACCGTGACGGTCTGGCGTGCACTCCTTATGAAGAAGTCAAGAAAAATATTCCGGGTTATTATTTATCTGAAAACAAATGTGTCTGGATGAGAGCCGGAATCATTAATTTCAAGTTATGTGATTACGACTATGATTGTTATCATTGTCCATTCGATCAAGCGATGAAAAACGCTATCGGCGAAAAGAAAGCTCCAAAGAGAAAGGATAGAACTGCTGCCTGGTCAAAGCACGTTAAAACAAAATACAAAGTTGCCGCAACGCCGTGCATCCACTTTTTATCGGGTCGCATCTCGTCACCGGAAGACTGTTCCGGCAATTACTTATGCCATCATTGTTCGGTTCATGAGTTGCTGGACAAAAAAAGGCATCTGGAGACCCCGGAAAAGAGGGAATACGCCAATGTATCCGGGTATAAAATGATGGATGATTATTTTTATCATTTTGGTCATTCCTGGGTAGACATGGAACCATTTCGACGCGCTAGAATCGGGATGGACGATTTTATCTCAAAAGTTTTGGGACCCGCAGATGAGATAAACCTTCCGCCGGTTGGAACATTGATAAAACGAGGCGAAATCGGTTGTATATTGACTCGAAATAAAAAAAAGGCCCCCATGCAATCTCCTGTATCCGGAGCCGTTTACGCTGTGAATGATAAAGTGGGAAAAAATCCCGAACTCGCCCATGATGATCCGTTTCATGAAGGATGGTTATATATACTGGATGCTGAAAATCTCGAACCGGAACTGGCAGGGCTCTATTCCGGACAGGAATCCTTTCAATGGATGGAAAAGGAGAGTCAAAATCTTTATAAACTCACGGGCCCCAGATATGAGAAGCTGGCGGCTACTGGCGGGGAACCGGTCGACGATTTCTATGGGCATTTTCCTGAGATGGATTGGGACCTGCTGGTAAAAACTTTTCTTCATATGGCAAAAAATCGATAGTTCCTTATCGAATTCGCAATATATTCGATACACTTGCAACAGTTGAACACAAACATACAATGAAAGGAGCTTCTGACATGCAACATAATGTCTATGAATTTAAGCGAAAAAAAGCGGGTCGTAATGATAAGGAAGCTGATTCAAAAAGACGCATCTCCCCGGATCAACCTTTTGATTACGATGAAGTAATTGCCATAGCCGGACCGGAATATGCCAGCCATCTGAACCGCGATGGTATCAGTATGCCTTATTACGAAGAAGTCAAAAGAAATTTTTATGGTATGCTTTTAAAAGCCGCTGGGAAACCAACGTACACCAATGTATCTGGATTTCAGATGGCGGATAATTATTATTACCATTCAGGCCATTCCTGGGCGCACATGGAACTTAAGGGAAGTATTAGAATTGGAATCGACGATTTTATCTCAAGAATCTTCGGACCGGCAGATACAATAAATCTTCCTTCTGTCGGAGATCTTTTGAAACAGGGCGAAGCGGGATGGGAGCTGAGTCGCAATGGTCACAAGGCTCCGATGGTATCTCCAGTGTCAGGAACCGTTATATCCGTAAACGATGATATAAGAAAACATCCCCGGACCGCACATGATCATCCGTATGATTCGGGGTGCTTATTACTTTTGAATCCATCCAATCTGGAGCTCGATATGAAAAAGCTCTATATGGGAAAAGAATGCTTTCAATGGATGGAAAAAGAGAATCAGAGCCTCCTGGAGATCCTGGGGCCCGAATACGAACGTCTCGCTGCCACCGGCAGCGAGCTGATCGACGATATCTACGGAAATTTTTCTGAAATCAAATGGGATCGTCTGGTGAAAATTTTTCTTCGTTCCGAAAGGGAGTGACAGAAATATTTCGTAAAATTCGAATTCCAATAGTGCTTCGCCTTTTGTGTACCGGATTTACCGTTTTTCCTGTCAGACGATGGAGGTTATGATGACAACCAATATTTTCGGATCGGCCATGGTTGTGGGTGGTGGAATTGCCGGCATGCAGGCTTCCCTTGACTTAGCCGATTCCGGCTATTATGTTTATTTAGTAGAAAAATCACCGGCCATTGGTGGTATAATGGCGCAACTGGACAAGACGTTTCCCACCAATGATTGCAGCATGTGAATCCTCTCTCCTAAACTGGTCGAGGTCGGCCGGCATTCAAATATCGAGCTTTTAACCCTTGCGGAAGTCACAGCCATTGAAGGGAATGAAGGCGACTTTTCTGTTACCATTCAAAAACATCCGCGTTATGTAGACCTGGAAAAATGCATTGCCTGCGGCATATGCGCTGAAAAATGTCCAGCCAAAACCATTGATGAATTCGATAAAGGCTTGTCCAAAAGAAAAGCGATCTATATCCCATACTCACAGGCGGTTCCCCTAAAATACGTCATCGATTCAAATCGGTGCATCTATTTTAAAAAAGGAAAAGGTAAGTGCAAGGCGTGCGAAAAGTTCTGTCCTGCCGGGGCCATTAATTTTAATGACACGGAAGAATTGTTGACGATCCATGTGGGTTCAGTGATTCTCGCACCCGGTTTTCAGCCTTTTGATCCTTCGAAGTTTGAAACCTACAATTATGCAACCCATCAAAATGTCATCACATCCATGGAATTCGAGAGGATACTGTCCGCAACAGGACCAACCATGGGACATGTCGTAAGGATGTCCGACCATAAAGAACCCAAAAAAATCGCATGGCTCCAGTGCATCGGGTCCAGGGATCTGAACCGATGCGACAACTTCTACTGTTCCACGATATGCTGCATGTATGCCGTCAAGCAGGCGGTGCTGGCCAAAGAACATACCGGAAACGGCCTGGACAGCACTATATTTTTTACGGACATGTGTACGCCCAGGAAGGATTTTGAAAAATATTATGCTGCTTCCAAGGATAAATACGGTGTTCGTTTTATTCGCAGCCGTGTTCATACCGTAAATCCGATTAATGGGACGGACGATCTTGAAATCCGATATGTGAGCGACGACGGAAAGATAAAGACCGAAGTTTTTGATCAGGTTATTTTATCGGTGGGGATGGAGATTTCTCCTGAAATTGTCGATTTTGCGAAACGCATCGGGATTGAACTTACCGAAGGGAATTTCTGTAAAACCGATGCGATCAATCCCATCGCAACCCAGAGGGAAGGGATATATGTCTGCGGTGCATTTCAAGGGCCCAAGGATATTCCCGAGTCGGTCATGGAGGCGAGCGCCGCCGCATGCAGTGCCGGTATCAAACTGGCGACTGCCCGGGGGACCCTTGTAAAGAAAAAGGAATTCCCTGATGAAAATGATGTCACAGATCAAGACGCTCGTATTGGCGTATTTGTATGTAATTGCGGCATCAATATCGGTGGTATCGCCGATGTTCCGGCCATCGCAGAATTCGCTAAGGAGCTGCCCAATGTCGTGTATGTGGAAGAAAATCTCTTTACCTGCAGCCAGGATACTCAGGACAAAATGGTTGAGGTTATCAGGGAGAAAAAATTAAACCGCATTGTTGTGGCCGCTTGTAGCCCAAGGACACATGAACCGTTGTTCCAGGAGACTCTGCGAAATGCCGGTCTCAATGCGTACCTGTTTGACATGGCCAACATCAGAAATCAGTGCACATGGGTCCACTCCGGCGACAAGGAAAACGCGACGGGAAAATGCAAAGATCTCGTAAAAATGGCCGTTGCCAGGGCCTCTTTACTGGAACCGATCCCTGATATTTCCGTGGACATTCATAAGTCGGCGCTTATTGTCGGTGGTGGGGTTGCCGGCATGACCGCGGCCCTTAGTCTGGCCGACCAGGGATTCGGTGTGACCGTTATAGAAAAATCGGCTGTCCTCGGCGGGGCGGCAAGGAATATTACCCGGACATGGAAGGGACTTGATGTCCAGAAATTTCTTTCACATATAGTGGACAGAGTGGAAAAGCACTCGAATATTGAGATGCTGACCGGTGCCGAAATTACCGGCGTTTCCGGATTTGTGGGCAACTTTAAAACCCGGGTGTCCACAGGACAAACTGAAAAGACGGTTGAACATGGGGTGACCATCATTGCAACCGGCGGCAAGGCGGCCGACACGGACGAATACCTTTACGGTAAAAATCCCAGGGTAACGCGGTGGCATGACCTGGAACATGACCATGAAAAAATAAAAAGCGCTGAAAGCATTGTGTTTATCCAGTGTGTCGGATCCAGGGATGAAAACAGGCCATACTGTTCCAAAATCTGCTGCACGGCATCCGTATCACAGGCTATTGCCATAAAAGAAATAAACCCGGACATTAATGTCTTCATCCTGTACAGGGATATCAGAACATATGGTGAGAGGGAGGCCCTTTACAAAAACGCCAGGGAAAAAGGGGTTATATTCATTCGTTACACCCTCGATAAAAAGCCGACCGTTACTGAGGCTGAAGATGGGCTTGAAGTGAGTGTGTTTGATCCAATTCTGCAAATGAAACTGCGGATAAAGGCGGATTACGTTAACCTGGCCACCGCCATTGAACCGGTCGATTCCCACAGGATTGCCGAGCTGTATAAAATTCAGCTCAATGATGAGAATTTTTTTATGGAGGCCCATGCCAAATTGCGACCGGTGGAATTTGCCAGCGACGGCATTTTCCTGTGCGGACTGGCCCACTATCCCAAAGCCATTGATGAAAGCATCTCCCAGGCTATGGCCGCAGCCAGCAGGGCGACTACCATACTGTCAAAGGATTCCATCCGGATATCACCCATTATATCCCAAGTGAATACTGAACAGTGTATCGGATGTGGTCTTTGCACCGAGATTTGCGCCTTTAACGCCGTTATCCTTGAGGATTTTACAGGAAAGGGGTATCGGGCAAAGAATATTCCGGCGTCCTGCAAAGGATGCGGACTGTGTGCCGCAGCCTGTCCGCAAAAGGCCATTGATATGATGCATTTTCGAGATTCTCAAATCTTTGCGGCAGCCAAGGCCGGCGGCGAAAGCGCTCTCGAAGCCAAACACTTTCAGGGTCCTCTGGAATTCCCGAAATATGTCTCGGTTTCAGGATACCGGGTCGCCGACGACTATTATTACCATCTGGGGCATACCTGGGTGCATCTGGAACCCGGTGGAAGGGTCAAGATCGGTGTGGACGATTTCATATCCAAAGTGCTGGGACCCGCCGAAGTGTTTGGTTTGCCGGCCAGGGGCGTTACTTTAGGCCAAGGCCATGCCGGATGGATGTGGAAACGTAACGGCCGAGAGGCTGATGTTTTATCCCCTTTGACAGGAAAGGTCTTCCTCATCAACCGCCATGCCGTGGAGAATCCGGGTATCGTGCATGATGATCCTTATGGAGACGGCTGGCTCTTTGTCATGGAACCGATAACCCCAATCAATGTATTGAATTTGAATGTCCTATTTTCCGGGAATAAAAGTCTGAAGTGGATGGAAGAAGAATTTCAGGAAATCTTAAAGCTTATGGGGCCAAAGTATGAAAAATTGGCGGCTACCGGTGGCGAGCCCATTTCAGACCTTTTCGGTCGCTTTCCCGAGATCGGATGGGATCGGCTGGTGAAAACATTTTTGCGGACAGGAGGTTAAAAGAAAATGGAGATGGACGAAACTTACGAACCGAGGATTTTGGCGTTTTTGTGTAACTGGTGTGCCTATGCAGGCGCCGATCTTGCTGGCGTGTCTCGTATGCAATACCCGCCAACCACCAGGGTGATCCGCACCATGTGTTCCGGCAGGGTCGATCCTGTTTATGCGGTGCAGGGATTGCAAAGCGGTTTTGACAGTATCCTGATATGCGGGTGACACATGGGAGAATGCCATTACCTGGATGGTAATGTTCACATGGCAAAACACATGAAGGTGGTCGAATATCTGCTGGAACTTACGGGTATCGGACGTGACCGAATGGCGGTCAGATGGTTGAGTGCTGCTGAAGGACGGCTCTTTGCTGAGTATGTGAACGAATTTTCCGAAAAGACCCGGCAGCTGGGTCCATTCGATCCAAGAGAATTCGAACTTCAGCTTGCGGCAGCCTGGGATGCGCTCAACGCGCCACGCTTGCGCTGGCTCATGGGAATGGAACTTCAGATCATTGAAAAAGGAAACGTCTACAAAGAGAAAATAGAAGAAAAAGAATACTGGAATCTACTCAAAAAAGCTGCGGAAGATGAATACCATGGCGCATTAATTCTGGAGGTTCTCAAAAAGGGAGCCCTGTCTGTGAGAGAGATTGCGCTAAAGACGGGTTTGCCTGTCTATACGGTATCACTTCGTCTGGGTGAGCTGGAGAGATGCCGAAAAGCCAAGCTTAAAGGTTACGATGGAAATATCTCCTTATTTTCATCTTTGGTTACAGAGGCCGCTTAGATATTGGAGGAATCGCCATGTTGAATGCAAAGAAGAATGACAAGGTGGGTGCCGTAATGGTGATCGGTGCCGGGATTGCCGGGATGCAGGCATCACTGGACCTTGCTGCTTCGGGTTACTATGTCTATTTGGTGGACCGGTCATCCACCGTGGGCGGCATGATGGCGCAGCTCGATAAGACTTTCCCCACCAATGAGTGTGCCATGTGAACGATTTCGCCCAAACTGGTCGAGGTCGGCCGGCATCACAATATAAACGTCATTACGAATACCCAACTGGAAGCCATAGAGGGTCAGGCCGGACACTTTGTCACCAGGCTGATCAATCGTCCCCGTTACATCGATCTTTTAAAATGTACCGGTTGCGGACAATGCAGCACAGAATGCCCAGTCACGGCAATCAACGAATTCAACTGCGCTCTCGGTTTCAGAGGAGCCACTTATATTAAATATGCCCAGGCAGTGCCTCTGGCATACATCATCGACCGGGATGTCTGCATCGGATGCGGATTGTGTGAGAAAATCTGTCTGGCCGGTGCTGTCCGTTACGACGACAAGCCTCGTCGGACAACGCTGGATGTGGGAGCCATAGTCTTGGCAACCGGCAGTGAGCTCTTTGATCCTTCCGGGATAATACCTTACGGATATACACAATCTCCCAATATCGTCACAAGCATGGAATTTGAGCGTATTTTGAGTGCAGGCGGGCCCTATGCAGGCAATCTGATGCGTCCTTATGATCGGGAAGTGCCCAAAAAAATCGCCTGGCTGCAGTGTGTGGGATCCCGTGAGCATCGTGAAGGGAGAAACCCGTATTGTTCTGCGGTATGCTGCATGTACGCCGTCAAGGAAGCAGTTATTGCCAAAGAGCACGCTCACGGCGATCTGGATACAGCGATTTTTTATATGGACATGCGCACCTATGGTAAAGATTTCGAAGAATATTATGTTCGTGCAAAAGAAGAACGTGGGGTTCGATTTATCCAATCACGTGTTCACACGGTGGAACCCGTGGGTGACGGTGATCTGAAAATCAGATATGTAGATCAAAAAGGAAAAAGAATGACGGAAGTCTTTGATCTGGTGGTACTGTCTGTGGGTTTCCAGATTGGCCGGGAAACCGTCGAGCTCGCCCATCGTCTCGGGATTGAACTGGATCCGTACAACTTTGCAAAGACAGACAGTTTCAAACCAGTGGCAACGACCCGGCCGGGAATTTATGTATGCGGTTCTCTCCAAAGCCCCAAGGATATCCCCCAGTCGGTGATGGAAGCGTCCGCAGCGGCGGCAGTGTCCGGTGTTTTACTCAACGATGTCCGCTGGACCGAAACCGAGAAAGTCGAAAGGATCCCGGAAATCGATTTGTTCGGGCAATCACCGCGTATTGGGGTATTTGTTTGCCACTGCGGAATCAATATTGCGGGTGTTGTTGATGTAAACGAAGTTCGGGAATACGCCAAAACCCTTCCATATGTAGTGTATGTGGAAGATAACCTTTATACGTGCTCCCAGGATACCCAGGTAAAGATGGCTCAGGTCATTCAAGAACAGGGGATTAACCGGGTAGTGGTGGCATCATGCACACCCAAAACCCATGAACCTCTTTTTCAGGAAACATTACAAAGTGCCGGATTGAACAAGTACTTGTTTGAAATGGCCAACATCCGAAACCAGGCATCCTGGGTCCACAGCAACGATCCTCGAGCCGCCACGGAAAAATCAAAAGATCTGGTACGTATGGCGGTGGCCAAAGCCGCCCTTTTAGAACCGCTTGCTGAAACCGAGCTCGGTCTGAGCCCTGTCACTTTGGTGGTGGGAGGGGGCGTGGCCGGTATGGTTGCCTCCAAAACCCTTGCGGATCAGGGATATGACGTCCATCTTGTTGAACGGACCAACGGTCTGGGAGGACAGGCCAATTTTCTTTACAAGACATGGAAAGGTGAAGATATCCAGGACTATGTTAAACGATTGACCGATGACGTAAAATCTCATCCGAAGATTCATGTTCACCTTTCTACGGAACTTTCGGAGGTTGAAGGATTTGTGGGCAACTTTAAATCAGCATTAACCTCTTTAGAAGGCGAAAAGTTTCAAGTCAATCACGGCATTGCCATCATCGCCACGGGTGGTCATGAATATAAGCCTTGCGAATATTTATACGGCCAGGATCCGAGAGTGCTCACCCACCTGGAACTGGATGCACGTTTTATCAAAGATGATCCTTCGCTAAAGAATCTCCGCTCCGTCGCTTTTATCCAATGCGTGGGTTCACGAAACCCACAGCATCCATATTGCAGCCGGGTATGTTGCTCTCACTCCATAGAGAGCGCGCTGGAACTCAAGCGCCACAATCCGGATATGGCTGTCCATATACTCTATCGTGATATCCGTACCTATGGGGAACGTGAGGATCTGTTTCATCAGGCGCGACAGGAGGGAGTCCTTTTTTTCCGTTATGATTCGGAGAACACGCCGCTGGTCACAGCGGCCTATGAAGCGCTGGGAATTGAACTTTTCGACCACGTATTAACTAGGCCCATAAAGATTGAGGCAAATCTGCTGGTACTCGCCACCGCCATCGTTCCGCCGGACAGTTTGCCGATATCCAGGTTTTTTAAGGTGCCGCTGGATAAAGACGGCTTTTTTTCCGAAGCCCATGTTAAGTTAAGACCGGTCGATTGTGCAGCCGACGGTGTTTTTCTTTGCGGACTGGCTCATGCGCCGAAATCGATCGATGAATCCATCGCTCAGGCTCAAGCGGCGGCGGCAAGGGCTGTGACCGTCTTGGCCATGGAAAAGATCATCGTCGGTGGGTTGATATCGCATATTGCCCCGGAACGCTGTTCGGGGTGTTTGGGCTGTATTCATGTCTGTCCTTTCGGCGCCATCACATTCGACGCTGAAAAATACACCGTAGAAGTCAATCCGGTATTATGCAAAGGCTGCGGTGCATGTGCATCGACATGTCCTTGCGAAGCACCGGTATTGATGGGATTCAATAATAGCCAGCTTTATGCTCAAATCGAGAGTGCCTTGTGCGCATAAGGGTACTCTTCAATCTTGTATGAAAAATTAGGATGAATGAAAGACTACCCAGTATCGTTGTTACCGGGGCATCGGGTTTTATCGGAAGACATTTTGTCATCGCCGTATCCGTAAAATTTCGATTGTTCTGTATTGCGCGCCGCAGCCAAAAAGAAGTGAGCATACCGCATCATGTCAATATACACTGGCTCCAGGTTGATATAACAAACCGAAAACATCTGCTGAATGCCTTTAATTATATCAAAGATCAAGGCGGTGCTGATTATGTTTTGCACCTCGCGAGCTACTATGACTTTACCATGAAGGAAAACCCCGCCTATGAGCAGATCAATATCACCGGCACACAAAATGTTCTTGAGATGTCAAAGCGCCTGGGAATCAAGCGTTTCATTTTCCCCAGTTCGGTGGCAGCATGCAAATTTCCGCCCAAAGGTAAGGCATTAACCGAAGAGAGTCCCGCTGATGCTGATTTTGCTTACGCACGAAGCAAAAGCATCGCCGAAAAAATGATGAGCGAATATTCGGGAGTTTTTCCATGCTCAATTGTCAGACTGGCGGCCGTATTCAGTGACTGGTGTGAATATCCCATGTTGTATATGTTGTTAAAGCCCTGGTTGTCAGGAAACAGGCTCATGTCCAGAGTGGTAACGGGATACGGCGAATCAGCGATGCCTTATATCCACATCAGGGATATTATTAAACTGTTTCTGAGAATTATTGAACTTAATGATACCCTGCCCCGCCTGGCCATTTACAATGCCAGCCCTCAAGGATGTGTTTCACACAATGAGCTTTTCGAAGCAGTGACGAGATACTATTACGGACATGGTGTTAAACCGTTTCGAATTCCGAAGTTCCTGGCTTTTTTAGGATTGACCATCATTTCCTTTTTAGGAAAATTTAACAGCAAAAAAACATTGGAACAGCCATGGATGGCGGATTATATTGACAAAAAGCTTATCGTGAATGCTTCTGCCACATACAATGCACTGGGATGGAAACCAACGCCACGTTATCATATATTGCGGCGATTGTTAATCTTAACTGAAAAAGCGACAAGCCGACCAAATGATTGGACATTTCGCAATGAAATTTTACGCCAACGCGTTGCTTACAGAAAAAGTACCTTCATTTACGATATTCTGACAGAACTGCGTGAATCTTTGGTGGAGGATATCATAAAAGAAATAATGAAACCGGAATATGGACAACGATTTCCGAATTATCGGAAGATGGACCCTGAAACGCTCAAATGGTATATCACCTTAAACTACCAACTGGTAACCGCTACGGTGAAAAGCAGAGACAGATCCATAATATCGGCCTATGCCCGAGAAATAGCCTATAAACATTATTTCGACGGCCCTGGGGTAAAAGAGGTAAGGGATTTATGGTTGCTGATCGGAAACACCATGAAGAAATCTCTCCTTACAAGGCCGGAACTGAAGGATTCGAAACAACGGGTGGACGACTACACCATTTTGACTTCCCAGCTCGTTGCCGACGAATTTGAAGACACCATGAGTGCTGCTGCTTTTGCCGAGGCCGGTGAATTCGACACTGCAACACAAATCCTGGATAGAGACAAAAAAAGAAAACTAAGGGATTTGAAACAAAGGGTGGATGACTATATCATTTTGACCTCACAACTGGCTGCCGATGAATTTGAAGACATGTATGAAATCCTCGAGGATCAACCCCCGGAAAAGTTCGCTTCGGTGGAAGAAAAGAACAGGGCTTTGAACTGGGTGAAACACGTTAAAACAAGATATCACATTACATCTGCACCGTGCATCCATTTTTTATCGGGTCGCATTGCGTTCCCGGAGGAATGTTCCGGCAATTACATGTGCCATCATTGCAATGTCCATACGTTGTTGGACAAAGAAAGCCGAAAGGAAACCATCCATAAACCCGCATACAAAAATATGTCAGGGTATAAAATGATTGAAGATTATTATTATCATTTCGGGCATTCGTGGGTGAATATCGAAAAATTTCCCCGGGTCAAGGTTGGAATGGACGATTTTATTTCGAAAATATTTGGGCCCCCTGATGCCATAAACCTTCCGCCCATCGGAACACCCATAAGACAAGGCGAAATCGGTTGTATCCTGATTAGAAATAATAACAAGGCACCCATCCGAGCCCCTTTGTCCGGAATAGTTTCCAAGGTCAATGATAACTTAATAAAGCATCCTGAAATCGCACACGATGATCCATACCGTGAAGGCTGGATTTACATGCTGAATACTGAAAATCTTGTGCCGGAACTGGCAGGGCTTTATTCTGGAAGGGAATGCTTTCAATGGATGGAAAAGGAGAATCAAAATCTTCATGAACTCATGGGACCCGGATATGAACACTTGGCCGCTATAGGTGGTGAACTCATTGACGATATCTACAAATATTTACCAGAGGTTAACTGGTTTCGTTTAGTTAGCAAGTTTCTTCACACAGGAATAAAACAATAACATGACCAATGACCCCTAAATTGGCCCTACCCTCATTCACATCCCGCACCTTACACAAAATAATGAGAATATCGTTTTCAATGATATTATTCTCTTATGTTGCCAATTTAATTGTGTTTTGTGTTTTGATTGCAACTGTGATCTGTGGAAGATAACTCAGTCATAGCAGTGATAATTTTGGACCCTACGCTCACGATTTTTAGGCTCACCCTTATTCATCAACGAGGCAGACTCAAAAAAAACCGGCAAACCGGTGAAAACTCAGACCACAATATATGGATTTCAATGGTCTCTACAAGCCCCATTTCATCGAGGACCGGTGGACGTAGATCATATGAGAGATCTCGGACTGCCTTAATGGATTCCTGAAGCGTTATTTTCATTTCTGAAATTTTTTGCCTGATCTCGGGATGTGCCGCAGGATGATGATTCAAAAGCAGTTCACAGCCTATTTATACCGCGGCAAGCTGTTGCGCCACACGGTCGTGCGGTTCACGAGAAATCATCTGGCGCTCACTTTCCTGGGCTTTCATCAGTTCCTGGGTGAGGGTGCGAATCTGATTTTCGGTCCGTATATGTTCCGTGATATTTCTGCCGATCTGAATAAAGCTTTCAGGATTGCCTGCTCCATTTTTTAAAGGAACACTATATACGTCTCAATAACTTTCGCCTATGATTCCCTTTGCCCTTGGCAGATGTATAACGGCTCCTTCAATTCGGCCCGTTTCAACTTTTTATCCTTTGTCGATGAAACGGATATAGCAGCCATGCTGTTATCTATTCTGTAGCATATATTTAGCATAAAACATGCCAAAGGGAGACAATACTAATAAGTGACTTTATATCAAATAGATAAATTTTTAAGATGTGTTTATAGTTTAACTTTTGCGGCTATATTTAGAAACATTACGATATTTCTTTTAGAAATATTTCAAATTTGAAGGATCGATAAAGAATATATATAGGGACAATAGTTGCTGGGAATAGAAAATTATAGGGTGGTTATTAAGAAATTACGAAATAGAAAGAGAGATGTCTTTTGTTAATCAATCATTTATTTTTTTCTTTAAACCTATTTCAGCCTTCATATCATATGCTTCAAAATGCATGAATTGTAGAGATTATACATCATTTCTTGGTAAAAACACGGATTGACCTATCCGAATCCTTTTCTGCCTGTATTTTTTTTGTTAAACGGTCTTCCCATGTTAATAAAACTTCTGGATCGGTGACTACTACGACTGCACATTTTGACCGGAAGCTAACACGTTCCACCACACTTCCGGCATACCATTTCCCAGCTTTTTCTTTTGTATGAGACCCCATTGCAATCAGGTCCGCATTTTTTTTTCCGGCGCATTTTAATATTTCCAGATGGGGCAACGCACCTCCCCAAACAATATACTCATGATCAGTTTCGCTGAGGAACTCATGGCAAAATTCTTTGAGTCTTTTTTTCGCTGCATCAGTATCTGCCTCATATTCAGCCTTGGAGTATTTGGGAAGCGGAGGGACGGGTATCATGTGAAATGGGAAAAGTTTTGAGCCGTATTTCTGAGTTAATTTTACTGCAAAATATAATGCACATTCACAGGATTTTGAGAAGTCGATACCCACCAAAATCCTTTTAAACTTCAAGCTTTCCTTTTGGATTGAAGGATTAACAATTAATACCGGACAATTTTCATGCATGATAACACCTTCTACAGTGCTGCCGATCTTTCCGACTACTCTAACCACACCTTTCTCCTCAGCCCTAGTAGAATGAGGGCCTAACACAATCAGATCTGTGCCTGCCTTTCTTGTCCATCTCAAGATTTCCTCCCAGGGGAAACCGGGAGTTACTCTGATTTCATAATTAACAGAAGGCTTCAAAACCTCGATATAGACTTTATTTATTTCTTCCTTAAGGGTTCTCTCGTAATCTGCACTGGTAACTATATCTTTTCCTGTTATATAATGCTTAATAAGATGACGATCCTCAGCAGAGGCAGATTCCAGCACATGAAGGATGTGCAATTTTGCATTGTTTTGTTTAGCAATTTGTGCAGCTGTTAAAACCGGCGAATCACAAACTGTTACCAAATCTATTGCCGCCAAAATTTTTTTAAACATTTTATTCTCCTATTCGGCCATAAGTTGTAAGGCTATGCCCCTTAAGCGACTATATAATCTTTGCCAAGAATCTGCTGCATGCACTTTTCCAGTGTCTTTTCAGTATTGACACAAATATGCATTGCATCACCTACTTTATTAAACGGCTTAAATTTCTCTTTGAAGTATTCAAAATGGTGCAGCCGTGCGTCGGAAACTTGATATTCAGTCTTACGATTCGACAGGCGCTCTTTAAGCAATTTTTCTTTTAATACACATTCTACAAAGATGATGTTAACGTCATTATCGCTTGCCATGCGTAAAACTTCATCACGATGATGCTCATTAGCGTATGTTGCATCTAAAATAACAGAATTTCCCTTTTCAATCTCATCCTGGGCCAATAGAAGGAGTTTACCATATGTAAGACCACTGGCGTTTTTTGAATAAATGCCGTCTTCAAATGGCACGTCCGATGGATCAACAGGTTTCATACCGAACAATTCCTTACGAATCACATCTGAATGGAATGTTTTGATTCCAAACACCCTGGAAAGTTCTCTTGAAATCGTACTCTTACCTGAGCCCGGCATACCACACACCACCCAGAGTGTGGGACGTGTGAACTTCACAGCATACTGGTAAGCAAGGTCTAAATACTTCATGGTCTCTTTAAGGAGCTTCCCTTCATTTTGCTCGGTTAGGCCACCTTCCTGAAGACGCATGCAATTTACTTTGCACCTAACAAAAGCTCTATAACATTTGTAAAAATCGATTAGAACAAATACATCCTGATCTTTTGAATATTTAACATAGGCATTTAGAAAGTAGCTATCAATCTGTGGAAAACCCTCGTAATCGAGATCCATTGCCAAAAATGCTATATCTGACGCGATATCATGATATCTGAAACGATCATTAAATTCGATGCAGTCAATGATCTGAATTTCATCATCGACAAAATAGATATGGCCGGTTCTCAGGTCACCGTGGCAGTCCCGAATTTTTCCACTTTTGCTCCGATTGCCAAAAAGCTCTTTTCGTCTGCGCAAAAAAGAGAGTGTAGCGGATTGAATAATTTGAAATATTCGTTTATCAAGCATTTCTCCACCGGATGACATTGTCTGTTTGAAATTTTCCTCACAATTTGCCTGAATGTTTTTCCATGCCCCGGAGGAATGGATTTGTCCAGAGGATGGACCTTGGTTATAAAAATTAGATAGAATTAAAGCGAGGTCCTCAATGTTATTTTTGTCAATTTTTGTTTTTTTCAACAGATTGACCATGGAACGGTTATCAGGAAGTTGACGCATTTTAACCGCATATTCAACGGGATTGCCCAACCCTTCCATAAAATACTCGCCGTCTTTTGAGGTAATGGCAACGACATCAAGATAAACATTGTGTGTCAGGCGACGATTCAGGATAACTTCCTGACGGCAATAATATCTCCGCTTTTCCAGAGTGGTGAAATCGAGAAACTCCAGGTTGACCGGTTTTTTGATCTTATAAACATAATCGCCTGTTAGAAAGACTTTAGAAATGTGCGTTTCTCGCTGCTCTATGCTACTCACATGGTGAGGGTAAAAATTAGGCTTCTCCATGGCCTGAAAGAGTTCTATCTGTTGTCGGATTTCCATTTTTAATTCACATTCCAAATTAATGCTCCTTGCAGCCCTGTTGAAACGGGATCTCCACTAGATGCAATGAGCTTCAATAAGATCATTGTAAAATTCAATCTGTTCCCACATAACTTCATGACAATCTTGGCGATTGTAAACAATTCTACCGTACAACCAATTTAGCAAATTTTTGGCATCACTTTTCACAAGATTTCAAAATCGAACATATTGTAGTCATTTTGCCCCTCTTCTTCTCGGATGGTGTTCCTTTTCAAAATTCTACTCATCAATCGCCGGACATCTGGATAAAGGAGAATTCTAATCAGTATTTGAACTCATCTGACCTTATAAGGATTAATAACCAACACTGGAACGGGTGATTTCTTCACAACGTTTTCCGCCACGCTACCAATGAACACATGCTCCAGCCCTTTTCGGCCATGCGTTCCCATAATCAACAGATCTATCTCTTCGGATTCAACGACTTTTAAAATTTCTTCGACAGTGTCTCCGGAAACAACCTTCTTTTGAAAATTAGGACAGCGTTGTAAATGATTTTCACAAACTGTGTCCACGGCCTTTTTGGCAACCTCAATGGCTTCTTCCTGGAATTTATCCATAGAAGGATGGGGGACATAGAGTTTTCCCCACTTATTAAGGTCCTGAACGACATGTATCAGATAAACCAGACTGTTGTACTTCTCAGAAATCGACAACACATAAGGCAGGATCTTTGACGAATTTTTTGTCAAATCCAATGGAAAGAGAATTTTTTTTATTTCTATCATAGTATTAACCTCCTTTATCTTTTTCTGTTTGGATGTTTTATAAAGTTCATATCTCGCAATCTTTTCTCGCTACAAACGTGGATCAATATGGCCAGGGCCTCCGCACTCCGGAGTGTAGCAGGTGACATCAATGAAATCACATTTTTCGCCACATTTTGGGCAAACCTCCGGTGGCTTTCCGGCGGTAATGAGAAATCCACACTTTGAGCATTTCCAGTAGGTCAAACCGCATTCAGGGCAGATATCTCCCACAAACATACCGTCGGCTGTGTATCCACAAAGTGCGCATGCATATTTTTTTTGTTCTTTTCCCATTTCATTTTTCCTCTGTTCCTTTAATTGTTCTTTCTAATATATGAATACGTTGACAAAAATCTACTATAGTCCCGGGCCAATAAAAATGAAGAACTATTCATCGTAACAATCATATTTATTCCCTTGTCATGGC
>CAZQAF010000033.1:0-37753 GCA_964591175.1 uncultured Desulfobacteraceae bacterium
TAAACCATTTTATCAAAATATCGGCAACATGAAATGTGCAAGCTGTAAATTCGACAACCCTGAAGGGATGAACTTTTGCGGTAAATGCGGTAGTCCGCTGACCATGGCCTGTCCGTCCTGTGGATATCACAATCCGGCAGGGTTTAAAGCTTGCAAACAGTGTAAGAGAAAACGCTTTTATGATGATGCCGCGCCCGGCTATGCCAAAAGGTCTGCACTGGAATATACGCCGCCCTTCTTGTTGGAAAGAACCCTCAAGTATAAAAGTGCCATGGTCGGTGAGCGAAAACTGGTCTCGGTTTTGTTTGCAGACGTTGCTAATTTTACGGGTATGGCAGAAAAACTGGATCCCGAAGACATTCACGAAATAATGGATCGCTGTTTTGCAATCCTGGGCCGGGAAATCCACCAGGCAGGAGGAACGATCAATCAGTATACCGGTGACGGCATTATGGCGCTTTTCGGTGCCCCCATTGCCTGTGACAATCCCGCTCGACCGGCATGTTTTGCAGCACTCCAAATTCAAACGCGAATGAAAGAATTTCACCATAAGATTTTCGAACGGTATGGGGTTGTTTTTAAGCTGCGTATCGGTATTCATACCGGACCTGTGGTCGTAGGAGCCATCGGCGATAATCTGCGTCTGGACTATACGGCTGTCGGAGATACCACGAATCTGGCGGCTCGTCTTGAGTCACTGGCCGAACCAGGTGGCATACTGGTATCAGACCGTGTGTTTCAAAACGCGAAAGACCAATTTCTTTTTCAGGATGAAGGGAAACTGACCGTTAAAGGAAAGCAGAAATCTGTTCAGGCATTCCGGCTGGTTCGAGAGTTGGACGTCGAGCAGGAACATGAAAAACGAACAGATATCGATATCCCCTTTGTCGATAGAAGTAAAGAAATTTTTCTTTTAAAAAAATCATTTGAAAAAGCAATTAAGGATGGACCGATAATTGCCGCCGTTACCGGGGAGGCAGGAATCGGCAAAACCAGACTTTTTAAACATTTTTACCAATCTCTTGAAACAGAAAGCGCCCTTCTCCTCAAAGGGCGTTGTGAACCTTATGGGCAATTAACAGCGATGTTCCCTTTGAAACGGATGTTTCGATCATATTTCAATCTTCACGAGAAAGACTCGGATGAACAAATAAAATCTAAGATTCGCGGCAAGCTCAAAGGACCCGAACCGACTGTTTCTCTGAATCAGTTATTTGATCTTTTTTCATGTGCCGAAAAAAATATTGAAGATTTCCAATTCACCGTTGAATGGAAAAAGAAGGCCTTGTTCAGAGCGATCCGTAATGTGCTGGCAGCCATCTCTAAAGATAAGCCGTTGATTATGGTCATAAACGATATGCAGTGGGCAGATGCGTCCACCCGAGAATTTCTAACGTTTCTGACCCAATCCCCTGATAAAATAACGATTTTTGTCGTATGCATGGGAAGATCCGAGCCGGATCTCTGGTTCCCGGACCTGCCGGTGGAACCTATCCGGCTAAATCCCCTGTCTGAAAAACAGGCCACAGACCTTTTTATTTCAATTCTGAAAACCAGGTATTTTGACCCGGATATCTGCAAAGAAATCGTCTCAAAAGCCGGAGGGAATCCTCTTTTTTTGGTTGAAATGGGAGAGTCCATAAAACGACAGGGATTGATTGTCTGTGATGCATCGAAATGCACGATCAAAGTGCCTGCCCACAGCATAGAAATATCGGACAGTATTCATGGAATTTTGGCAGCACGACTAGACGCGCTTCGTCCGGATGTGAAACATTTGATACAATTGGCTGCTGTTATCGGCTCAGAGTTCTCATATGACCTTTTGGAATCTTTGGCCGAATCACCGAAAAATCTATCCGACTTCTTGGAAGAAACGGTAAAAGAAAGAATCTTGGAACCAAGTTCCTCTCATCACATACAGCAATACCAATTCAAGCAACCGTTAATGCAGGAAGTGGCGTATCACAGCCTTCTCCGCCGAGAAGTGCGTCATTACCATCAATTGCTGGGACAGGCCATAGAAACCCTTTATCAACAAAACCTTCATACCAAATTTGATTCGCTGGCACATCATTTTTACAAGGCAACGAACTGGCCCAAGGCTTTTGAATATACTTTTAAGGCCATGGAACAAGCCCGTTATACCTATTCCTGTCAGGAAGTATTGACTAACATTGACAGGGCGCTTGATATTATTTCTAAAGGTCGATGGGAACGTTCAAACATAAAAATTCTTGATCTTTTAATGCGCAAAGGAAAAATGCTCTTTTGTATGGGGCAATTGAAAGCCGCTCAAGCCGTATTCAAAAATCTACTGACCGAAGCCGGACGCTCAGGCGACCGTGAAACAGAGGCCGAAGCACTTTTTCGGCTTGGATGGACTTCTTTTTACACCCATCAACCCCGTTTTTCACAGGTTCTGCTGACCAAAGCCATTCATTTGAGCAGGCAAAAAGATTTTCCCGAGATTCTCCTGAAAGCGACCGGCTTTTTGGGTTTTGTTTATGCTGCACTGGGTAATCTCACAGATGCCGAACATTTGTTGAGAGAAGCCTTTGAACTTGGGGTTCATTTGGATAAATCTGAAGGCAAGGCCTGGAGTCTTGTCAATCTTGCGCGGTATTATAACTGGATCGGAGAATTCGAAAAAACCCTTGAGTTATGCCGGCAGCTCAACATGTTAAATCAAAAGATCCGAAGTCCTTATTTTATGATATTGTTATATTTTATCCAAGGATCTGCATATGGCGCCCTGGGGCAGATAGAGGAATCAAAGCAGCAACTCAAGGCCGGTCTGAAGCAACTGGAGGGGGTGGACGACAAATTTTGGCGACCCAGGTTTTTAAATACCCTTGGTTGGGTTCAAGCTGAAAGCGGTGAATTTCGGGATGCTGTAAAACTTAACAAGCAATCTCTTAAAGAAGCAATACATGCGGGCAATCCTGAGATCATCTACAATGCCCAAATCAATTTAGGCGAAAATTATTTGGCGTTGGGAGACCTGTCAGAAGCAAAAAAAGTACTGGAAGGCGTCTGGAAAGAAGTCAAAAAACCCGGCATTTCGTATACACGCTGGCGTTATAAGACCCGACTTTTTATTGCCTTGGGTGAGCTTTACGGCAAACTGGGAGATAAGAAGAAGAGTCTTGTCTTCATTGGCAAAGCGATGAATCTGGCGCGAAAAAGCGGGGCAAAGAAGCACCAGGCAATCGCGCTTCTCGCCAAAAGCCGATTTTTATCCCAAAGCCGTCCCGGCCTTGTGCAGAGATCTTTAGAAAACGCCCTTACCCTATCCCTTGAGATGGGGACTAATCTTTTATCCCAAAAAATCCGCTATGCCTATGAGACGATGGGCAATTTTGGGATGGAGTCTAAAAAAGCTCTGAAACCGCAGACCTAAATAAATTTTACGGCGAAACAAAAGGAATATACACATAAAACGTACTTCCATGATCGGGTTTGCTTTCGACCCGGATCATTCCATCATGGGCTTCGACAATACTTTTAACGATGGGTAACCCCAAACCAGTGCCGATAATGTATCGGGTTTTTTCATTTTTAACGCGATAGAATCGGTCGAAAATTCGGTTCAAATCTTCTTTTTCAATTCCTATGCCGGTATCGCTGACACTGATGCACAAATGATGCTTTTCCGGACGAGCGGCTACGGTGATCTTCCCGCCTTCGGGGGTATAGTTGATGGCGTTGGCAATCAGATTGGAAAGCACCTCTTCCATGCTTTGTTTGTTGGCAAGTACCGGCGGAAAATCCGATAACGGGTCCAGTTCGAGTTGGATCTTTTTTGCCTGGGCTTTGGGTTGGTGAAAATCGACCTGGTCCTTTATAACTTCAGCCATATCACATTCGGTTCTTTCTAAGACTATCAATCCGGCCTCTCTCGAGGCCATATTCAAAAGCTCAGAAGAAAGGGAAACGAGTCCGTTCATTTTCTCCGAGGCCCTGCCCAGAATTTCACTTTGTTTTTGCGTAACGTCACCGGCCAGCCCATCTTGAATGACTTTGATCTGCGCCATAACAGAGTTCATGGGACTTCGGATTTCGTGTGCCACCATGGACACGAAATCCGACTGGCGCTGATTGATTTCCTTTAAATAGGTAATATCGCTCAGAACGGTAATGGTGCCTAAATTCCGGCCGATTCGGTCTCTGAAAGGGCGGCATTTGGCAACATATATGGCCTTTTTATCTTCTTCGCCCTCTCCGATGTCCAGTTCTTCGGTCAATTCAGTGAGCACATCTTCGGTCATGGAAAGGGCACTCTCGATCATTTGTCGGAGTTGTTCATTTTTAATCAGCATCGTAAACGGACGACCAATGATATCATCTCCTTTGAAGCCCATTATTTTCATAAAAGCCGGATTGGCCAGCACCAACTTTTTTTCAACATCCGTAACCATGACCCCATTGGCCAAAAGATTAATGAGCACGCGCATTCTGGATTTTTCGTTGGCGATGTCTTTAAGCGCGCCGGTGTGTTCGATGGCTTTAGAGACGACCACCCTGAGCTGATCCGGAGAAAAAGGCTTTGGAATAAAATCAAAGGCACCGTTTTTCATGGCTTCAATTGAATGTTCAACAGTGGCGTAGCCGGTGATGACGATAATGGAGGTGTCCGGGTGGAGTGCTTTAACATGTGACAAAACATCAAAACCCGATATGCCCGGCATCATCAGGTCAAGCAGGACAACATCAAAATGCACCTTTTTAATCATCTCCAAGCCCTGGTCTCCGTTTTCGGCCAAGACGACCTCAAATCCATCCAGGGTGAGTACTTCACGGCAGCCCTCTCGAATCACCTTTTCGTCATCGACCACCAGGATTTTGGGTTTAAATAAAATGCCAATGGATTGTCTTTCTGTCATGATTCCGGCCGCCTCCCCTTAATTGTTTTTGAAACCGGCATTTGTTTATCAGGTGTATATAGTGGAAGTTCGATCAAAAAAGTTGTTCCCCTGGGGCTCGTTTGCTTGATTGAAATTTTGCCGCCGTTCTCTTTTATGATTCCATAGGAGGTACTCAGACCAAGGCCGGTGCCTTTCCCGGTTTCTTTTGTCGTAAAAAACGGATCGAATATTTTTGACAAATGTTCTTTAGAGATACCGCATCCGGTATCCGAAATTTCGATGTATACTTTTTTGAAAGGTTTTTTCCGATATGTCCGGAAGGTAAGGGTCCCCTTTTTCTCCATGGCGTCGACAGCATTCATTACTATGTTTATGATGACCTGGCTGAGCTGATTTTTATCTGTATGAATCAGCATCATCTCATCGCACATCTCTTTTACGACCGTTATATTCAAAAAAAGTTCCTGATCTCTTATAAGATTCAAGCTTTGCTCCACCAGGGAATTGACTTGAAATATTTCTTTGGTCGGGCTTGCCTGGCGACTATACGCCAGAAGGTTTTTCACAATATCCCTGCACCGGCCCGCATCATCGATCACAGATTTTAAATATTTCCCAACCGGATCATCATTCTCAAAACGTTCAAGCGCCAGGTTTGCGTACAAAAGAATACCGGTCAACGGATTATTGATTTCATGGGCCACCCCTGCCGCCAGTTGACCCAGGGATGCCATTTTTTCCGATTGAGCAACCTGGATTAATATCTCCTTAAGTTTCTTTTCCGCAGCAATTTTTTCCCTGAGGTCATAAAAAATTCCGGTGCTGGCCACTTCCTTGTCACCTTCATAGATAAGGTTGGCGGTCATTTCAACAGGGATAACTTCGCCGGTTGCGTTAACGACATCAACCCGCGTGGCGGATAACTTTCCCTCTCCGCCAAAATTTTTGTTCTTCAACTTCTTCATGATTTCCCTTGCTTTTCCGAATGGATAAAAGTCCTCCGCGTTTTTGGTACGAATGGCTTCTTCCATAGGATAGCCGAATAGATCTTCCGCCGCCTGATTCATTAATAAAATATTTCCATCTCTATCTGCAGAGATAATTGCATTGGGCGAACTTTGTATGACCTTATCCAAAAACTGTCGGATATGAATGGACCGTTTCTCCAAAGTGATCACCCGTGAGGCATCGCGGACGCTTTCCATTATAAATTTGACATCACCATTGTCATCCAGAATGGGTGAAAACATTCGGTCTACCCATACTTCCTCGTTTCCATCAAACTCCGTTCGTCTTAGTATGGACTGCGATTTTTTTTCGGCGATCACCTTGGAAAAAGGACAGATTGCCGGAGAACAAGGTTTTTCAGTATCATAAAAAACCTGGTGACATGTTTTGCCGACAATTTTTTTTAAATCGGTGTTTTTTTTCCCCAAAAAGGCTTGATTCGCAGAGATAATGACTTTTTCCGGTGTGAGAATCAGGGAAGGAAAAGGTAGGGAATTGAAAACTTTCAATCTCCAGTCGAACTCTTCGGTAATTGTAATATATTTCATATTCTCGAGCTGATGCCGATTTTTAAACGGCTATGGATATTGTGACTACTTAATTTATTTAAACTTATTGGAGCTTCCTGCTTGAACCCCACATATTTTGATATGCATTTGATCACCAACCGATTACTCCTATCATTCCGTTATCCCAATAGCGGCGAGGCCCCAAGTCTTATTGTTATGGAACTTCAAATGCCTCTAGTAAAAGAGGCCTGGCATCCTGAAGCTTTTTTTCTGGCAGTACAATGTAAACGGCGGCCCCGGAGCATACCGTTATTAAAATCGGAACGCCTTGCCCGTTCAATGCTTTAAAAGCCGTATCGGCGATCCCGTATCTGTCCCCGAAATGAGGGCCCTGAAAACTTATGAGTTCCACCGGATAATTTAAATATAAATCTTTTTCAGAATCCTGATCAGTTTCCTTACCAATATAAGATAATAGGCTATCTACCCAACGATTCTCAAGTAAAATATAAAATCTTAATTTCTGATGCATTGAATACTTTGCGAAAATTAGATGGAAACCGATATCAAGATCTGCCAATTCCATGAGCCAAAGACCCCATTGGGACATTTTCCCCGGTCTAATTTCAATATCAAGTAGAGATAAATCAACAACTTCTTTAAAACCATATGTTTTAGGTTTAGGTTCCCAATAAACGGCAAACGTTTCCACTGCTTTTTCCTTAAATCATCGTTTTTTTTGTATCACATGAACTTCCGGTCTGAACGGTGAATGATTCGGTGGCAGGTCTATATATTCCAATAAAGTTGAAACAGCTTCGTCCAATTGTGAATAATCCGTGATAAATGTCAGGGAAGATATCGATGAAGCCATACCGTATAACGGCAGGTGTAACTTTCCTAAGAGATAAAAGCACAAACCCAGCAGTTTCAAGTTCGAATGATGCGGAAATATGGACAACGTGCCGACACCTGGAATAAATTCCAGGTTTTCTTTCAGTTTAGGTTCCCCTGCGACAATTATTTTTATTCGATCGATATCTTTAGCTGCCACACAGCATGACCCTATAATTCTTTCTCCCATACCGCTGACCAAAATAAGAGGAATGTTTATCTGATGTTGCGCCAGAAGTCGAAAAAAAAGAGCCTTGGAATCCTGCGGGAAGAAACGATTCAAAAGATTTACCTGAACCAATTCCGTACTGAGTTTAATACCGTTGATCCGTATTTTTTTGTCGATAATTTCAAGGGTATTGTCCATAAGAAATTTACGTTAGAATTTAGTAAATCCCAGTTTAATTTCCGATGCCAAATTCATACGATGCAACTTGTTCTGATTTTGGCGTGTTGGAGTATTGAAATTATTGTACCTCAAAGCAAGTTTATCTTCTCAACACGCCATCGCTCCGTCATTTCAATACTCGGTTGTGGAAATCCCGTTTAAGCCGTGCTACAGGGTTAGCGAGCAAATCTTAAATAGATAAAATACCTTTCCGGGAAGATTCCCTGCAGCTTGTCGAAATGAAGCAGAAATTCCGTTTCAGCGGAGCTGCAGGGTATTCTTCAATTATTCGAAATTCTCTTTTACGATGTCCATCAATTTATCCAAATCGACCGGTTTTGGAATAAAATCCTCAGCCAATGTCGTTTTACCGCCAAAATGAGTATAGTTGGTTGTTGTTACGGCATCTCCAACCGCGGTAAGAAGAACCACCGTGATATCTTTGTATTGATCGTCCTTTTTAATCTCGTCACACACCACATATCCATCTTTTCTCGGCATCATGACATCCAAAAGAATCAAATCCGGCCGATCTTCTTTAATCCTTTCCCAAGCTTCAACCCCATCATACGCCTTGGTTACACGAAAATTATTGCTTTCCAGCTTCATGGTAATCGACTCAACCAGATCGGGATCATCGTCTACCACTAAGATATGTTGCTTGTTACTCATTGAATTTCCTCCTTTTATATTTATAATTGGTTGCTCGTTTCTTTTATATGGTGAACAATTGCGCTAAAGATCAATTTTGGGCCTTGGAAGAAGTCCGGCTCTTTCGACAATTTCTGGAACCTTCTGCTCCCACTCAATCGCCATAATGTGGAATCCCTTCACGCCTTGTACGGTTTTCAACCGGTCGATGGCTTCCACACTGATTTTAATTCCTTCTTCCGGCTGTTTTTCTTTGGGGACACCGGCCATACGCTTGATAATTTCATCCGGCACATCCATTCCAGGCACCCTGTTTTTCATATATTTGGCCATACCCACGGTTTTCATGGGCGTAATTCCGGCCATAATATTGACCTTTTCATGGAGGCCCCTGTCCCGGACACCCTCCATCCATTTCTCAAATTTATCCAGGTTGTAAATGCATTGGGTTTGAATAAAATCAGTCCCTGCCTTAATCTTTTTGGCCAGGCGAGCCACCCGAAGCTCAAAAGGGTCGGCAAACGGGTTGGCTGCCGCACCGATAAACATTTTAGGTGGATTCAAAATATCGTCTCCGCCCTGAAAAGTCCCCTTATCCCGCATATCTCTGATCATTTGAACGAACTGAACAGAATCGATGTCATGCACATTGGCTGCCATGGGGTGATCGCCAAAGTGGGGATGATCACCCGATAAACAGAGCATGGTGTTAATGCCGTGTGAAAAGGCACCTAGGATGTCCGCCTGCATGGCCAGCCGGTTACGGTCTCTGGTCACCATCTGAAGGATAGGGCTCATCCCCAATTGTTTAATAAACACACAGGCGGCAAAGCTGGACATTCGGACCATGGCTGTCTGGTTATCCGTAACATTGACCGCATCCACATATCCTTGAAGCATTTTGGCTTTTTCGATGATCTTTTCCGGCACGGCACCTCGTGGAGGTCCGCATTCGGAAGTCACCGCCAACTCGCCTGAAGTAAAAACTTTTTCCAGTACACTTTCGGTCTTCATTTCATCAAATCCTCTCTTATTATTTTACGGGGTCCACCACCACGGCCTGTCCGCCAGTCTTTTGCCGCTATATTTTCTTCGTATCGATCTTCCAACCCCAACGCTTTCAGTCGATCCCAGATGAGCTGCCAGGCACATTCAATACTCGAGTCCACCTCACACTTGCCGTTTGTGGATCCACCGCAAGGGCCGTTCAACAGCCGCTTTGAGCATCGTGCAATGGGGCAGATCCCCCCGGTCAATCCCAAAACACATTCTCCGCATCCCTGACATCTTTCAACCCAAACACCCTGACGTTCCGAAGCACCCATGAATCCTGTATTCACAGCCGGAAAAACCGGTTTGGTTTTGAACCGCCTGGCAATCTCCTGGACGCCGCATCCGCAAGCCATGGACATGACCGCTTCCACTTGATCAATTTGATTGACAAGTTCTTCTACATATTCAGGATCGCATTGCCTTTCGAGGGTCATTTCTTTCACATCGAGGGTCTTTCCTGCTTTCAGAAATGCCATCTGGAGAGCGGAAGATAAAATTCCAACCTCCTTTCTCCCCCCTGCTGAGCATACCGTTACGCACTCGTTACATCCAACGAGCAGAATGCGATGGTACGGTCTCAGGTATTCGATGAGTTCTTCCATTGGTTTACGTTCAGCAGTGATCATTGTTGTTCACTCTCCTTTTATATAAAATTTACAATTATATCGCGTTAGATGCTTTATCCGTGGAGGCAAATTTAACCGGGTTGGGTCCCAGTTTACGGATTTTTTTCGTCATATCGGCAGCCGTCTGTGCAAAACGTTCCCCCATGCCGGCCGACATAAAAACCATTTCCACCCTTTCTCCGCCGATGCCGATTTCATCAAGTAATTTTTTAATATAGGCCACCCGTTTTGCGGCATCGATATTGCCGGTTTTAAAATGGCAGTCTCCCTCCAAACAACCCGCCACATAAACTCCGTCAGCCCCCATTTCAAGGGCTTTCATGATGTGAATGGCATCGACTTTTCCTGAGCAGGGCACCCTTACAATCTTGACGTTGGGAGGATAGCAAAGTCGTTGACTCCCAGCCATATCCGCCGCCGTATACGCACAATAGTGGCAGCAAAAAGCCACGATAACCGGTTCAAAATGTTTCATTAGTTTACCCTTTCCAAAAGTCCGGTCAGTTTGGCCATGATCTGGTCATCTTCATATTGCATGACTTGAATAGCCTTGGCCGGGCATTGAGCGGCACATATGCCACATCCATGGCACTGGGCCGGATCGATTTGAGAATATCCGTCCGCATTAATAAATGGGATGTTAAAAGGACAAGCCCGAACACAGATCAAACAGGCTGCACACTTCTCTTCTTCCACACGTGCCACCACAGCACCGAGATTCAGCGTATCTTTGGCTAAAAGAGCCTGGGCCCTGCCTGCTGCTGCCTGGGCCTGGGCAATACATTCACGGATTGTTTTGGGTGCATGGGCAGTGCCGGCCACAAAAAATCCAGGGATTGGCAAGTCTATGGGTCTGAGCTTGATATGATCCTCAAGGAAATAGTTGTCAAAGGTTCTCGGAATGTGAAATATTCTTCCCAGATCTTCCGTAGATTCTTCATCGGAAATGAACCCTGTACTCAGGCAAAGGCAGTCCGCATAAACCGATACCTTTCGTTTTAATATCGGATCATTAAATATGACTTCCAGGCGCTCGTCATCGGCCTGAACTTCGGGAAGGGCATCTGTTTCATATCGAACAAAAATAACGCCTTTTTCACGGGCTTTTTTATAATAATCTTCCTGGAACCCGTAGGTCCGCATATCCCGATAAAGGATGAAGATCCGGGCCGTTGGATTGAGTTCCAGCATTCTGAGAGCGTTTTTTACGGCCGATTGACAACAAATACGCGAACAATTGGGGTTTTCCGAACATCGGGACCCAACGCACTGGATCATAACAACATTGGCAGCATTCTTGATTTTATCCGGTTGATCCTCGAGCACGGCATCCATGTCGAGTTGGGTAAAAACCTTTTCATGTTCTCCCAAAAGATATTCTTCGGGCTGATTCGGTAGGGCCCCGGTGGCCAAAATGGTCACGCCGTGTGTGATCTGCCGATAAAACATCTGTGGTGCAACTTGGAAACCGGTTTTGAACATACCCGGCATCCCGGTATGATCGACAATGAAGGCGTTGGTGATGACCTCGATCAGAGCATGCCGGGTGGTCCTATCGATCAGATCCGTCATATAAGCCTGTACATCATCCCCTTCAAGGGTCTTTCGGATCTTTTTAGCAATGCCGCCCAAAGCTCCGGATCGTTCTGCCAGATATACCTTAAACCCTATATCGGCCATACCCAGAGCAGCGTTCATTCCGGTCACTCCGCCGCCAACCACTAAAACATCTTTGTTCATAGGGAAAACATTGTCCGTAAGTGGTCGAGACAGTGCCACACTGGCCGTCGCCATACGAATCAGCTCTTGGGCCTTAATGGATGCATCATCGGATTGATCGAAGTGAACCCATGTGTCCTGATCCCGTATGTTGGCGATTTCTACAAGGTATTTATTGAGACCTGCCCTGCGAAGGGTGTCCTGAAACTTGGTTTCGTGAGTTCTTGGAGAACATCCACCGATGACCACCCGGTTCAAATTCTTTTCGATGATAACGTTTTCAACATGTGCCAAGGATTCCCGGCTGCATCCATGTCCGATCATTTCAGATACCTTCACATCGGGAAGTGTTCCTGCATAATCCGCCAGTCCTTCTGCATTAATTACCCCCCCGATGTTTAATCCACAGTCGCAAACAAATACACCGATTCTTAAGGGTTCCTGGCTGACATCACGCTCCGGCAAAAATTCTTCATTGCTTTCTGACGAATCAGAAGGCATACGAATATCTTTTGAAGCGCAAAATGCCGCTGCACTAGCCTGGACCATTGTTTCGGGAATATCCTTCGGACTCTCGAACATCCCGCAGACATAAATTCCGGGCTTGGAAGTTGCCACCGGGCTGAAACCGTTTGTTTTTGCAAAATGATGTACGTTCAGTTCAATCCCCAGTTTTTGAGCCAGTTCCTGCACGTCCTGGGAAACCTTGAAGCCGGTGGAAAGCACCACCATATCGAAATTTTCGGTGACATTGATATTGCCGTCATGGGGAGTATAGGTAATGGACAGCGTTGCTGTTTCCGGATCGTGTAACACACTATGTGGACGACTTCGGACTAGACGAATACCATAATCGTTTTTTGCACGATTTAAATACAACTCATAATCTTTTCCGAACGTTCTCATGTCCATATAAAAAATTGCGGTTTCGATGCTGTCCTGAAAGCGCTCCTTGGTGACGATGCACTCTTTTAATGCAAACATACAACACGCGCTGGAACAATACGAAGCAGCGCCTTCATGAAGGCTGCGCGATCCCACACATTGAATCCATGCGATTTTTTGGGGGGGTCTTCCATCAGAAGGGCGGATGAGTTCTCCATGGGTCGGACCGGAGGCAGACAGTATGCGCTCGTATTCCAGACTGGTCACTACATCTGGGTTTGAGGCATAACCCAAACTATCCGATTTTCCGGGGTCGAACACATCGGCGCCCGGTGCAAGAACAATGGCGCCGGCGTTGATTTCCCGAACCTTTCGGGTGTCTTCGGGAACAATGGCATTTGCCTTGCAAACCTGGACCAGCGCATCAATATCTTTGCATTTTTCTATATCAATGGAAAAGGCATGGGGAATTGCCTGAGGATAACGCATACAGGTGGGCGCTCGGTGATCGAGACCCGGAGTGAAACGAACACACTCGGGAAATTTATTAAAACATTCTCCGCATGCCGTACACTTGTCCAGGTCGATATAGCGCGGTTCCGTAACTAATTCTAATTGAAAATCACCTGCTTTTCCGTCGAGCTTTGCAACCTGCGTCATCGCCAGAAGCTCGATATGCAACTGCCGGCCGCTTTCGGACAGATTGGGAGACAGGGTGCACAAATCGCAGTTGTTGGTGGGAAAGGTGCGGTCCAGTTGCGTCATCAGTCCGCCGATGACGTATGACTTATCTATCAACACCACATCCCGATTCGATTCAGCCAGATCCATGGCAGCCCGAATGCCGCCGACTCCCCCGCCAATCACAAGTACCGTATGATTTTGTTTGAACGTATTTTGATCTTGCATATTGCCCTTATTTTATATTCGTTGTCTGTTTGAAATCATTTTTACTTTGTAATCCGATATCCATCGAACCCATACGATGACAAAAAGATTCGTCAAATTCCTGCATAATCCAGAATCTCAGGAAGCCGGTATTCCCAGCCGAGGGTAATAATGTGCACCCCTTGGGCAACTTCTTTCAGGCCAGCAACGGTTTCTCCGGCAATCCGCAAGCACTCCATTTCCATATTCGACGCTTTCCGAATACGTTTGATCATATCTTCTGAAATATGGGCGCCCGGTTCGTAGGTTGAGATATATCTGGCAATTCCCACCGATTTTATAAGAAAGACCGTGGAAATAATCGGCACCCCTAACTTTTTAAACGCATCCATAGACGCAGAAAAGTGACTCAAATCATAGACCGGTGGTGTGATAATAAATTGTGCGCCGGCCTCGATCTTTTTTGCTGTGAGTGCCAGTTCTTTTTCAAAAGCATTATGGTTACCTGAGGGAGCAATGGTGCATCCCACGGTAAAAGAGGGCTTCCCATTCAGCTCAAACCCCGCCATGTCCACCCCTTCTTGTAGAGATTGTATGGCGCCCAGGAGCTCCAGGTCATCAAGGTCATCTACCGGTTTTGCATCTCGATGGTCACCCTTGACCATTTCCTCACCGTGGACCACAACGAGGTTCTGAATGCCCAGTACATGGGCCGCCAGGATATCACCTTGAAGGGCCATTCGGTTGCGGTCCCGGCAATAGACATGAATGATGGATTCCACGCCTTGTTGATGCATGAGAACACCACCGGCAAGCGCACTCATTCGCATGATGCCATTGTCCATATCCGGAACAATGACGGCATCAACCCGTCCTTTGATACGTCGTGCATTGGTAACCAGCTCAGATATATCCACCCCTTTGGGTGTATTCATCTCAGCCAACACAACAAATTCACCTGATGATAATCGTTTCTGAAAACTCATAAGTTTCCTTCCTCTTTTGTCATTATTCGCATTTCGTAAAATCGTTTAAATATCCGTCGTTCCCTTTGCCGGCCCAATACCTACATTTCCGATTCCGGATGAAAAACCAAAACTTCTTTGAGATCATCTCCCAGGTATTCTCTTTCGTTCGGGCCGAGAATTCCCAGAGACAGACATATCAACGTCCACAAATGAACGGTCTGCCAAGCATGATCGCGCTGATCCGACAAATCGTGAATTTGGGCATGGCAATTGTGGCAAGGCGCAATGCAGTAATCGGCTTTGGTGGCCAGTATCTGATCGGCTTTAAGCTTGCCGTAGGCGCGACGCGCGTCTGTATATCCTGACTGCAGAAAGCCGCCGCCACCGCCACAGCAGTAGTTATTCGACCTGTTGGGAATCATATCGATAAAATTTTCATCCCCCACGATGGATTTGACGATAAACCTCAAATCTTCCGCAATGGGATCGCCATAACTTTTTCGCACAATCTGGCATGGATCCTGAACCGTAAACTTGATCTTTAAATCTTTGTTCCAGTCTGAATTGACCTTCAGTTTTCCTTCCCGAATCCATTTGGCATAGTATTCATAGATGTTCTTAACCTCGAAATTATGCTCAATGTTGAATTTTTTCAGTCCGGCCCGGACTGAGAACGTGACATGGCCTCACTCGGTATTGAGAAAGATTTTACACCCCAGATCATCCGCCTGTTTGGCCGTGGTTCGGGTAATGTGTTCCCAAGACCGGTCATCCGCCAGAAACATGCAATAGTTTTCCGCTGCCCAGCCTTTGCCGCCATATGTCCAATTCACACCCGCCAGGTGAAGAATCTTCCATAACGGAACCAATTCGTCCGGTTCCGTCACCGGTTCTCTGGAATTCTGGTTCAAAAAGAATTCGGCTCCCTGTTTGTCGATGGGCGCCTCCATATCCTTGAATTCCGGCTGGGCCTCCCGATATTCCTCGAGAACGTCTTCAACCACAAACTTGAAATCTTCCTCGGACGTTCCCATGGCGCTGCAACTGTCGTTTCTCAATGCCATGTCACAGGAACCCAGGATACCTTTTGGCCGTTCCTCCCTGGGCCAGGCTGCCCTGACATTATAGACCAGCTGTGGGATATCGATTTGCATGGGACAGACATAAATACACCGCTGGCACATGGTACACATCCATACCCAGGGGGTACTTAAAATTTCTTCGTCCATGCCCAGGGCCGCCATTCTTAGAAACTTTCGAGGATCCATATCTTCCAGGCCGGTGGCCGGGCATCCGGAAGAACAAGCCCCACAGGTCAAGCAGAGATTGAGATTTCCGCCTTCCGGAAGAAGTTCTTTGACCTTGTCTAAAAAGTTGCTTTTCTTTTTCGCTTTGATGATAATGGGTTCTTCTGGCATCGTTTCATCCTATTTTTTTCTTTTTTAATCGAATTCGATACAAACATTCCTCTTCCTCGAGCATATCTAAAAAAATCAGCTCATAACCACCATCCGGTAAAACTTTGAAGAGATCGCTGCGAGTATCTATATTGCTCCCAAGTATTTCTAAAATTTCATCAGGCTTCATTTCTCTAAATGTCTGAATCAATTTCAACAGAGAAATAGAGGTGATCGATCCTCTGAAATCGAGGTAATGATTCGCTTTACGCTTCAAACTTTGAATACCCCTTCATTGTTTTTCGGTTTGGTCCATGCTAACGCAAAATAGATGCCACATTAAACGGGTCGAGTTTCCGACGGATGTTTCCTTCACAATCCCTTTATCTGCGGGGGATTCAGAAAAAATGCGTGGAAATGTCTCTTGCCATCAACCTGTTAAAATGCTAAAAAATAAATTTAACACCTATTAAATTTTAACAGGGGAAATTGGATGATCGAAGAGGAGCTGGACAGATATTGGGAAACCGTCGTAAACACCATTCAAGACGGTGTCATGATTGTGGACACGCACGGCCGCATTATTTCTGTTAATAAAGCCTTTCAGTTCATTACCGGCTATTCAAAAGATGACCTTATCGGAAAAACCTGTGATGTGTTGAACTGTAGTTTGTTTGTAATGGCCCGTAAAAATAAAGGAGACCAGTGGTGTGTATTGTTTGATACCGGAACCATGGAGCGACGAAGGTGTACGCTGATAAAAAAAGACGGAACCCTTCTTCATGCATTAAAAAATGCCTCTATCCTTCATGACGCCAGAGGCAATATCATCGGGGCGGTTGAAACCATCGCCGATATTACTGAGATTATTGAAAAAGACAACCAGATCGCAGCCTTCAGGCGGGAACTGAGATCAAAAGACGGTTTTCATGGCATTATCGGGGCTTCATATCCCATGCGCCAGGTATTCGATTTGATTGAAAATGCCGCCCAATCGGATGCGCCGGTGATTATATATGGGGAAAGCGGGACCGGAAAAGAATTGGTGAGTCAAGCGATACACGAAATCAGCGATCGCAGGAGAGGCGCCTTTGTTAAGGTCAATTGCGCGGCATTGACGGAGTCTCTTCTTGAAAGTGAACTTTTCGGACATGTGAAAGGCGCATTTACGGGCGCTTATAAACACAGGGAAGGCCGGTTTGAAAAGGCCCATAACGGCAATATTTTTCTTGATGAAATTGGGGATTTGCCGCTTTCTACCCAGGTAAAACTTTTACGTGTGATTGAAGAAAAACTGATAGAGCGCGTGGGCGACAGTCAATCCATTCCTGTTGATGTTCGAATAATTTCAGCAACAAATAGAAACTTGACAAAGATGGTGAATGAAGGCGTTATCCGGAAAGATTTTTATTTCAGAATTAATGTCATCCCCATCAATCTGCCGCCCTTGAGAGAAAGATCAGAGGACATTCCCCTTTTGGCGGAATTCTTCTTTCGTAAAAATCAACTCAAAAGCGGTAAAAACATACAGGGTATAAGCAATGACGCCATGGACGCGCTGGTGAATTACTGGTGGCCCGGTAATGTGAGAGAATTAAAAGGCGCTTTTGAATATGCATTTGTCACCTGTCAGGAAACATTGATCAAACCCCACCATCTGCCGCTAAATATCATCCATAAGAAAAAACAACTGAAAACAAACCGAAATCAGCCGCTTAACAGGGAAGATTTAAAGAGAATAGAACTGATAGAAACACTCAAAAGAACAAATGGGAATCAGTCGGAAGCCGCCAGAATTTTAGGGGTGACACGGGTGACCATCTGGAACAGGATGAAGCGGTTCGGCATATAAATTGATCGAATTATAATAATTTATTTCCAAAAAACCCCTCCGTATTTTTTATTACGATACCGGCAAGCTGATCTTCGGGCATGTTTTTTATCCTTGAAAGGTGAAACAGCGTTTCATGCAGGTCTGCCGGTTCCGAAGGGCGATTGCCATACTGAACCGGCGCATCGGTTTCTATTAAAATCCTTTCCAAAGGCGCCCGAGACATCGCCGCCTGATGATGGGAACTATACGCCAGGGCCGGCGTGGCCGACACATAAAATCCGCTGTCGATAATTTTGTCGAGAATTTCCGCAGGGCCGCTGTACCAGTGGAAAACAGCCTTTTCAACGCCGGCTTCAGCAGCCATTTCATAGGTTCTTTGATATGAAAACCGGGAATGGATAATCACCGGTTTGTGGACGTGAACGGCAAGGCCCATCAGTTTTACAAAAACTTCTTTTTGAAGTTTTTTCTTCACTTTCACTTTATAGTCGAGCCCCACTTCGCCCAGTGCAACACATCGATGAAGATTTTGTGCTATAAAAAGAAGCGTATCCTCCGTGTCTTCCGCCGTGACGGACCAGGGGTGATAGCCGATGGCAGGGAACACATGATCCGGATATTTTTCGGCAAGCGACAGGGTTTTGCGGCACGAATCCAGATTCATTGAAACGGCAATTATCCGGTTTACACCTGCTGTCAGTGCGTTTTCAACCGATCTTTCCGGATACACCATGTCACTTAAATGAACATGTCCGTCGATCAAATTTGATTGTCGACGTGTTTGATTCCCGTTTTTCGGATTCATAAAATCCTCCAACATAAAATCGTGCAACGATTTTATGAATGAAATTATGTTTCCCTTTACCGTATCATAAAAAGGATATACTAACTGCCTGTGTTGAGCGATTTTCAAGTTTGCTGCAGATTAGCAAGTTGAGCAAAGCGAAATCCCGCTCAACGGGAGGAGATGTTGTCTCGCTATAGTTGTCTATGTGGAACGCCATCTGACGCAGCAGATGCGGTGAAATTGGAAATCCCGTGGGGTTTCAAATTGTTGAAACGCTCCGCTTAGGAATTAATCACATTTTTTAGAAACAATTAACAAAGGTGAGCGACATCATGATCGAAATCGACATTCCTGGAAATAAGAAATTGATGCTCGAACATCTCGTTTTGGATTACAACGGCACCATCGCATTTGAGCGTTCCAGATAAATGTTGGCGGCGGCAACAAGCAGGGGACCAAGCAACAGCAACATACCCAAATTGATCAAGATCGTTATGAGTATTTCATTCATGCGTTTCCCTCCCCATCTGATCCTTGTCCTCGCTTGCCGCGGAATGCAGCGTCACGTATTTGCCTTCCAAGTACCCGGCCGGTCCAACGGGAAATCCGGCCACCCCACGGGGAAGAGACGGCAGGACCTTGACGGGCAGGGAAAACTTACGATCGATCAGAACTGCCGCACCTTCCGCCAGCCCCAGGTTTTCCAAATCCTTGGGATTCAATGCGAGACAGGGCCGCGGGGCCAGCTCGGCGACTCCCGGCGTCAGCATGCTTAGATGCTCGGAGCCGAACATGTGGTAAACGGGCACAACGCACCATTTTTCCGTCTTCGGGCGAAATGCCGGCGGAACACCTTGGAAATACGCCCGCTTCGGCAGGGCCGACGGTTCGAGCAGCCGTTGTCCGGGATCGCCGCCCCGCAGCGAACCGCCAATTTCCTGCTGAAATTTGTTGAGTGCCTGGACCGAATTCCAGCCTGGGGCCCAGTAGCGTGGAATCAAGGCCGGCGGCGGAACACCCTGGAATCCCTCCATAGAAAACGACAGGGGGGCATCAGGATCCTCAGGCGGTTTCGGAACATTGACGTCCCGGTCTGCATGCATGGAAGTGCGTCCACTGTAACGCGGCGACTGGCGCGGGACCTTCGTGCCTTTGAGCGCATCGTTCCCCGGCAGGATCCCTGGGAGCACCGACGCAAAGTCGGGTATCTCCGCGGCCAGAGCATGCATGACGGCATCCAGGGTACCCCAGGCGTCAGAACCATCTTCTCCGGTCATGTTCACCATACGGGCCAGCCATCGATGGGCAGGGAGCATATCCCCGGTGGGCTCAAAGACCTGAAAAAACCGCTGGGCTCTGCCCTCGTAGTTAACCAGCGTACCGGTGCACTCGGCAAAGGATGTTGTGGGCAGCAGCAGATCGGCCCTCCGTGTGGTCTCGGTCTCCAAATAGTCCAGCACAACAACCTGTTCACCCGTCAGAAAAGCCTCGGCTTTCTTTGGTTCCATGTGTTGATGCAGGTCATTCTCCAAAATGAAGACTTGTTCCGTCGTCCCTTCCCTTACCTGCTCTAAAGCAACATCCAGATCCATCCCTCCCATCATTGCCACGCCCATGGTATTGGCTTCGGGCATTAGAAAGGCCAGGCCGGCCTTTCGTTCCTCATTACACAGTGCAAAAGCCACGTTGGCCGCGGCCCGCACCAGGGCCGGGCTTTTCTGGGAGACCCCGCTGACAACCAAGGGCCGTTTGGCTGCTTTCAGATCCTCGGCAATAGCTTCGGCCAGAAGACGCTCCTCTTTTGAAAGATCTTCTACGGAGGACGCTTTCGGGTCGAGAAAATGTGCAACCGCAAAGCCAAGCCGTGCCAGGTCGTCCGGGGCCGCATGATAGGTCAGAGTGGCCACGTCATCAAGGCGGCTGTCGTAAGGCGTGGCAATAAAGAACGGGCCTTTTTCATCTTGAACGGCCTCCCTGACCCCGGCATCTTGCCATAGGGGGATGTGCAACGGATCCAGTTCCTGCATCGGCTCCTGCCGGACCGATTGCCGCAGTGCCAGTGCCGCGCGCGGCATCACCTGGGTCACGTCTTCCCCCAACACGAGCACTGCATCCGATTGCTCCATGTCCCGGATGGACGGGGACCGGGCCGGACCGTTTTGGAGGATCTCGAGAATCAGGGCGAGAAGGCCGGCTTGTTCGGCGGCTATACCATTGCAAAAGCACTCTGCACCCACCAGGGTGCGCAGTGCATAGTTGGCTTCCAGAGAGGCGCGCGGAGACCCGATGCCGATGACCTTCCCGGGGCCGGATAGGATCGAACTCAGGTGTTCCATTGCTTGGTCCGGCAAAAGAGTTTCAAGCGGGCCGTCCTTGTGCAAACGGCGCACCGCCTGCCGCACCCGGCGTTTGCTGTTGACAAATTCGAAACCGAATCTGCCCCGATCACACAGAAAATAGCCGTTGATGCTGGGATGATAGCGGTTCCGGATGCGGCGCAATGTTCCATAGCGTTCGCCCGGGATGATGTTGCAGCCCGCGCCGCAAAGGACGCAGATGGAGGGCGCTGTTTGCAAATCCCATTTGCGCGTGTAATGACCGTGCAGGATCTTGTCCGTGAAAACGCCGGTGGGGCATATTTCCACCAGGTTGCCACTGAACTCGCTTTCGAAAGGGCCATCCTCGAAACGGCCGAAGTATAAGTGTTCATGGGCTCCAAAGACGCTGAAATCACGGCCCCCTGCATAGTCCGTATAGAAGCGGACACAGCGATAGCAGGAGATGCAACGATTCATCTCGTGTTCGATCAGGGGCCCCAGATCCTGATTGCGGTGGGTCCGTTTGGCAAAACGGTAATCTCGACGCACGTGACCGCACATAACCGTCATATCCTGCAAATGACACTCACCGCCTTCGTCGCACACCGGACAATCGTGGGGATGATTTGCCATGAGCCATTCGATATTTGCAGCACGAAATTCCTTGGCCTCCGGATCATGGATGGAAATAGATATCCCTTCCTTGACCGAAGTCATGCAGGCCATGACGATATGCCCCCGTGTATCGTTTTCATCTTTAAACTGCTTGACCGCACACTGTCGGCAGGCGCCTGCCGAACCCAGGGCAGGATGCCAGCAGAAATAGGGGATATCAAACCCCAGGCTCAGGCAGACTTCAAGGAGATTGCGGCCTTCCGGGACCTGGTACGGTTTTCCTTCGATGTAAATCGTCACCATCAGATGGGGCCCCCCTTCCGCCGCCACGGGCAGCGTCCCAAGTGAATATGTTCCCTGAAATCATCCTCAAAATACCTGAGCGCGCTTTGCAGGGGTTCCATCGCTCCCGGTGCCAGAGCGCAGAACGTGTTATCGGGCCCACCGATCCATCGAGCATGTGTGCGCAGGCGGTCAATATCTTCAGGCCTTCCCTGACCAGCTTCAACGGCGTTAAGCACGTTGGCGGTCCACGGCAGCCCTTCCCGGCAAGGGGTACACCATCCACAGGATTCCCGGGCGAAAAAGCGCATTACGTTGTTTACCATGCCTACCGGGCAGGTTTTGTCGTCGAGAATGATCATGGTACCGCAACCCATGCGACTGCCGATGGCATCCACGGACTTGACATCCATGCGCACATCCAGGTGCTCGGTCAAAAGAAAATCGGTAGACGCACCACCGGGCAGGAAGCCGCGCAGGTGATACCCATCCGCCATGCCGCCGGCGTGCTCTTCTATGATTTCACGGGCGATCGTTCCCATGGGCAGTTCCCACCACCCGGGCCGTTTGACCCGGCCACTAACGCCGTAGATCTTGGTGCCACCCTCGTCGGTGTAGCTCAGGCCTTTGTACCAATCCGAACCGTTCCGCAGGATGTGCGGCACATTGGACAAGGTCTCAACATTGTTGACATTGGTGGGCCGTCCCCACAAACCGACAGCGGCTGTATGGGGTGGTTTGGCCCGCGGGTTGGCCCGCCGGCCTTCCAGAGAGTTAAGCAGTGCGGTTGCTTCACCGCAAATATACCGGCCGGCGCTGGTATGCAGATAAATCTCGATATTGAAATCCGTTCCCAGTATGTGTTCTCCCAGGTAGTTGGCCTGACGGGCCTCTGCAATGGCTTTTTCAATGCATCGGGCAGATTTTTTATATGCCCAGCGCAAAAAGATGTAGGCCGTGTTTGCGCCAATGGCATGCGCGGAGATGATCATCCCTTCGAGCAACTGATGGGGGTTACCTTCCATGAGCACACGGTCCTTGAAGACACCGGGCTCCATCTCGTCAGCGTTGGCAACCACGTAAGTTGGCGTGGTGATGTATTCTCCTTTGGGCATAAAACTCCACTTAACGCCGGTTGTGAAGCCGGCCAGCGAATGTTCCCACTGGTCCGGTTCCTCGATCATCATAACCATTTCATGGGGAAAGACGTGCCGTTCGTGAAGATCCTCATCAGGAATGAAGGTCCACTTTCTACCGGTGGAAAAACCGGCACCGCCCCGTCCCGACAAGGTTGACTCCCGAATGGTCTTGATGATCTGGTGCCGCTCCATCCGTAAAGCCGCACGCAATCCCTGATATCCCCCCACCGCCTCGTATTCGCGAAGGCTCAGGGCCTGGCCGTCAGAGCGAAAATGCTGGGTAAGGGGGCGTTCCCTTTTCATTTTTCAACACCTCCCTGAACATACTTTTCCAAAATAACGTCCAGATCCTCGGGATTGAGATGGGTGTACAGGTCGTCATCGATCATGATGGCAGGTGCCTGTTCGCAGACACCCAGGCAGCTTACCGGCAGCCAGGTGAAACGCCGATCCGGCGTGGTTTCACCCGGACCGATACCCAATAAATGGGACAGGTGTTCTTCCAATCCTGTTTCGCCCATGATCCAACAACTGACGCTATCGCACAGGCGAATGACATGTTCACCTACTGGCCGGCGAAAGATTTGGCTGTAAAAGGTCGCAAGGTTGTCCAGCTCAGCGGGGGTCATTTCCAGAAGGGCCGCCACATCCCTGATATCCTCATCCGTTATCCACTTCTTGGCCTGTTGAACGATCTTCAATGCATCCAGCGCCACTGCCCGGGGGGTGGGATAGGTGCGTAGGAGGGCTTCGATCTCGTATCGTTCATCTGCATGTATGGTCATTCGATTCTCCTTCAGCGGTCAATATCTGCCAAGACGTAATCCATAGCCTCCAAAATCACCATGAAATCCGCAACCATGCGCTGTGCGTGCTGATCAACGGCACCATCTGAAGAGGAGGAAAAGAAGGCGCAGAAAATGTCCGCCAACTGTCATGTTCTTTAGCCATTGAAGGACTTAAACGAGTGGTGCTGTCGCGATTGACCCTCGATTTTGACGGCTCAGTTCAGTCCGATAAAGGCCATGGGGAAGGCACAGCCGTCGGCTTCAACAAAAACAAGAAGAGGGCTCGCAGTGTCTATCCCTTATTTTACAGTGTGGCACAAACAGGACAATTTTTCAACCGCCACCATCGCGCCGGCAATGTCCATGATTCCAATGGCGCCGGTCAGCTTTTTATAAACCATGGCAGTGATTGGCCACGTTATTGAATTGAGGCGCGTGTGGTCGGGAGGAAGCACGAGCACACGCTTCAGTTCCCCGGCCTTATCGAGCACCAGGAGAACCAGTTCCCGCAGTTCGTCGCGGGCGATGGAAATCGTTTCACCAAATCGGCTGAACATGAATTCGTCCTCGCACTCGTTCCCGGCCTGTCGATTACGAGGACGAGTATCATCTAAACATTGTAGGTGGAAGCGGAGGTTGAGCCGCCGTGCCCGGTCCAGTTGGTATGGAAAAACTCGCCGCGCGGCCTGTCGAGACGTTCGTAGGTGTGCGCGCCAAAATAGTCGCGCTGCGCCTGCAGCAGGTTGGCGGGGAGACGGGCCGAACGGTAGCCGTCGTAGTAGGCCAGCGCGGCGCTGATCGCCGGTATCGGAATACCCAGTTCCGCGGCTTTCATCACGACGCGGCGCCATGCCGCCTGCGCGTTTTCCACGGCGTTTTTGAAGAACGGATCGAGCAGGAGATTGACCAGATCGGGATTGGCGTCGAATGCTTCCTTGATCTTGCCGAGGAACACCGAGCGGATGATGCAGCCGCCGCGCCACATCAGCGCGATGCCTCCGTTGTTGAGCTTCCAGCCATATTCAGCGGCAGCCGCACGCATCAGCTGGTACCCCTGCGCGTAGGACACAATCTTGGAGGCGTAGAGGGCCTGCTTGAGATCGTCGACCAGTGCCGTCTTGCCACCATCGAAGGTTGCGAACGGCCCACCCAGCACCTTCGACGCGTCAACTCGTTCCTCCTTGATCGCCGAGAGGCAACGGGCAAAAACGGCCTCGCCGATCAGCGTCAGCGGCTGGCCGAGATCCAGCGCGGCCACGGCGGTCCACTTGCCGGTTCCCTTTTGGCCGGCGGTATCGAGAATCACATCAATCACGGCCTCACCGTCCTCGGTCTTGTAGCCGAGGATGTCGCGCGTGATTTCGATGAGGTAGGAATCGAGTTCGCTCTCGTTCCATTGGGCAAACACCTCGTGCATCTCTTCGTTCGACATGCCGAGCCCTTCCTTCATCATCTGGTAGGTCTCGCAGATCATCTGCATGTCGCCGTATTCGATGCCGTTGTGCACCATCTTCACAAAATGGCCCGCTCCGTTTTCCCCGACCCAGTCGCAACAAGGTTCGCCGGCTTCGGTGTGGGCGGAAATCTTCTGAAAAATCGGCTTCACGGCATCCCAGGCCGCCGGCGAGCCGCCCGGCATGATCGAAGGTCCCTTGAGTGCACCCTCTTCACCGCCGGAAACGCCGGTTCCGATATAGAGCAGTCCCTTGCTCTCGACATATTCTGTGCGACGGATCGTGTCCGGGAAGTGGCTGTTTCCGCCATCGATGATGATGTCGCCGGGTTCGAGATGCGGAATGATTTTTTCGATAACGTCGTCGACAGGCTGCCCCGCCTTAATAAGCATCATCACCTTCCGCGGACTCTCTATGCTGGCACACAGCTCCTCGATGCTGTGGCATCCAATGAAATTCTTTCCCGCTCCCCGACCGGAGACAAACTTGTCGACCTTTTCCACCGTACGGTTGTAGACCGCCACCGTAAAACCCTTGCTCTCCATGTTCAGGACGAGATTTTCGCCCATCACCGCCAAACCGATCAATCCAATATCTGCTTTCATTCTATCTCCCTTTCGTCTGTACGGGCGACATGCATGTCGCTCCTATCGTTTAACGCGCGCGTTGTACTTCCAAATACTCCAGGCCTGGTCTTCGTCCGCCGGATAGGCGTAATCAATCGGCATCGTCGCCGCAAACGCCCTGCTCGTCCAGCCGAAGTGAGCGCACTGCCGGACATCCCACCCCCTAGAGTATGCCATACAACATGGTGCAGACAAAACCGTCTGCACCGCCTACGCGATCAAACACGCCGATCTCTCGCGGCTTGATGATTTCCCATTCCTTGCCGTCCGTAACCAACGCACCCCACATATGGGGGTTTATTGATTGATTGAATTATTGATTGATAAGAACTACCTTTGGGGGACAAAATCAGGGGGAATTTAAAATTGTGTGATGCAACAGCGTGTACCCCAATATTTAGTACGGTCAGATATACACATCAACCAGTATACGGAAAATCCACTCATAGAATTTTTATGACTGATAGCGGACATTATGTCAAGAGGCGATTTTTGGCAAACATGCTGAAATGCACTCAAATTTGGACATCAGAATTGAAAGGTTAGATCTTGAGCAATGCAATTTAACAAAGAGAGCTTTTTAGACTGTCGCTCATCATATGATCCATTGTCATTTTTCCCTTTACCCTATCGGTGAAACCTTATACATTCCTAAAAAACATTTAGAAGCTATCTCAGAATAATCTTTTAGCCTAATCTGCCAGAGGCGGACAAGCCTCGACGTTGGAACCTCGTTTTAAGTCCTCGACATACTTGAGTATGCCTGCGGGTTAAAATTCGGCTCCGCCTTGATTTTGAACCAAAATCTTTATTTTGAGATGGCTTCTAGTTATGGAGACAAGATGATCGAAATCGACATTCCTGGAAATAAGAAATTGATGCTCGAACATCTCGTTCTGGATTACAACGGCACCATCGCATTCGACGGCGCTTTGTTGGACGGCGTTAAGGAATGTTTGGTCGAACTTTCTCAAAAACTGACCATCCATGTCATCACCGCCGACACATTCGGCGGTGTCGAAAAAGCGCTAAAGGATATCGACTGCAAACTGGCCGTCATCCCATTGGACCGGCAAGATATGGCGAAGCTGGCATTTGTAGAAAAAATCGGATGTGAAAAAACCGTAAGTATGGGAAATGGCGCAAACGATCGATTGATGCTCAAAGCATCGGCATTAGGTGTTGCGATTGTTTCAAAAGAAGGGGCTGCTTTTGAAACCCTTTCATCAGCAGATGTCGTATGTACGGATATTCTCTCCGCCCTGTCGCTCTTAAGCAATCCACTGAGACTGATCGCTACTTTAAGATTATAAACTCAAGTTTTGGAATAGATCGATGAATGATTTTACGATCCGCGGGCTCGTCTCCGGCGGGCTGATCACCAATTATTTTTGCACATCGCGCTGCAGGCACTGCCTGTATCATTGCAGTCCGAACCGGGAAAAAGCGTATATTGATCCCGAGACCGCTGAAAAATGTTTTATCCGGATGTTGGAGCTGGGATGCCGCTCAGTGCATATCGGCGGCGGTGAGCCCATGCTTCGGCCCGAACATCTCGAAAACGTGTTGGAAGTTGCCAATCAGGTCGGAATAGGAATCGATTATGTGGAAACCAATTCTTCATGGTTCAAAGATCCCGAATCCGCAATACATATTCTTGAAAGGCTCCAAGTCAAGGGACTCGAAACCTTGCTGATATCCATCAGCCCCTTTCACAACGAATTCATTCCGTTTTCAAAAGTCAAAGGCGTCATCGATGCCGGAAGAAAAACAGGGATGGGTTTGTTTCCATGGATCAACGATTTTTACAAAGACCTCTCCATATTTGATCCGAACACGACCCATACATTCGAAGAATTTTCCAAAAAATTCGGAAAAGATTATCTGGTCAGCACCCTCGGCCGGTATTGGGTTCACATGGGCGGCCGCGCCATAGAAACTTTCAGGAAAATACTTCCCGGCAGTTCCATCCGAAAAATTCTGGAAGATAATCCCGGCAGCTGCAAAAGTGAGCTTTCCGATACCACCCATTTCCATATGGATCTTTTCGGCAGCTACATCCCCGGACTCTGTTCGGGAATCGGTGTTGAAATAAAAGACCTGGGAAAAGCGCTTCCCAAAGAAAAATATCCGGTTCTAACGACACTGGCGGCATTGGGAATCAGAGGATTATATGATATGGCGAGCAATGAATACGACTATCAACCAAAAAGAAATCTTTTTCTGAACAAATGCGATCTTTGTACCCAAATTCGAAAATTTCTCGTAACCACAACTTCCGAATCGTTCAAGGAGTTTGTGCCTTTCAATTTTTACTCGGAAATATCCGAGGAATAAACCCTATCGTTGCAAAAGTCGGAGGGCTTCAGAGCCAAGGCGCCAAGGGTGAAGCCGTAGTAAACCTACTTCGAACCCTTGGCAACGCAGGATCTGGAGTCCTCCGGCTTTCCCGCAGGGAAAACAACATGGCATCAAATTGACCCCATCCTTTGAATTCGCCATGGGTTGGAAATCAAAAATGGGGATATTTCGATGATTTTTGTCTGAAACTCGAATAGATAATCCTCCTTTTGCCATGTTGTTTGTGCAACATTAGGGAAAATTCTATTTATAATTCTTTTTTCTTATAATGTTTCTTTTGTTCCTGAAGTTTCTCTTTGGCGATGATATTCCGAATCATGGTCAATACTTCCCATTCCTCATAAGGTGGTAGAATGCATGCATACACATCATGCGCCACGGCCTCCTTGATAAGATCCCGTTGATTTTGATCGCAAAGCAGAAGAAGATTGCATCCGGGGCAGGCAACATTAATTCTTGAATAGATCCTCGCGCCATAAGCGTTAACGACTTCGTAGTCCACCACAATGACTGCTCCGGGCCTTTTTTTAATTTTTTTTACGAGTTCTTCGAGATCAGCTCCTGTAAACGGACGGAAGTTGTTTCTTTTACATAAATCAATGATATAAGTCTTGAGTTTTTGGTTTGAAATGAGTAGGAAGATCGGAATTTTTTGCGTGTAACCATTCAATGTCTTTCATCTTTTTAAATTTCTGCAGGATTGTTTCAAGGACCTGATGGCGCCTCTCTATTCGTTACGGGATCGATTGAATAAACATTCCAGACCCGAAAGGTGATAGTAAAGATATCCGGTACTCGTAACGGATCAGCGAAAATAGCCTCCGCCTTTTCCATTTCGAAGACGAGTAGGAGCGGCTGCTTGCTTCTCCCGGCAGATTTATAGGGTATTATCTGTTTTTAATAAGTTGTGTGGGGGAGGGGCGCGAAAATATTTTGATACACTCTTTTGGAGTTCGTCGCCGAGACGGTGAACACGCACTCGTTTAAGAGGGTGAAAAATATTCTTTCAACACCCCTCCCATACCGGTGGCCCTAACAATAACGAATTATTCAATATATTCAAGCACAAAATCCAGCTTCATCATGTCTTCGGGCCAGTATTTTTCGCTCATTTTCTCTTCGCCGGCGTAAACGTCTTTGCCGTCGATTTTCTCAATAAGCATCTCAATGAAGTGAGTCTCGGTGAGCTTGTATTTGGCAATGACATCAGACGGCAGCACCACAACAAGGCCCGACTCCTTTGATGTTTCCCACTCAAAGGGTTCATCTGGGGCTGCGGATTGTTTTCCATCTTTCCCGTAATAGACCTTTAACAAGGTGCCGGAAACCTTCATCCCCGGTTTCATATCAAACTCCTCGTACAGCTCGTCGGATATATGCCACCACAAGGCTCTTATGTTTGCTTTCAAATATCCCTTTACGAGCATGGGGTCGTATCCGCATACACCTACACGACATTTCTCAGGCATGCTCTTCCTCCTTTTTTCAAACCGAAACATAAACTTGTTGAAACGATGATGTCATGATAATCTGCAAGAATCGGAGATCAAACATACGCCAAGCTTATGCTTCGAATAAATTATTTCTTTATACGTAATTGTTTCCTTCAACCGGTGCGAAGATTCTTCACCTTACCGTTTTTTCTGGTCAAATCCGTAGCATTTTTTAACGACATTGAAGTCTGCGACGCACCAGTAATCGGGCCAAAAAATCTTTTTGCACCAGCCGATAATATCTGCAGGCGGGAAGCTGGAGCCTTTGAGAACCGGCTTCAAGTGCCTGCACTGCCAGCATATATGATCAGTTTGTTTTTCCGGAACCAGAACAGTGTCCAGAAACTCTTCAGGTGTTAGCTGTGCCATGGAACACTCCTTTCTTTTTTTACCATTCGCTGACTTCACCTTTCGCCAGTTTCTGCTGATACTCCTCCCATACTTCAGGAGTCAGTTTCTGAATATCCCATTCAAAGCCAAAGCTTCCGGCAATGCCGGCAGACGGCGGCTGCGGACGCCAGCCCCTGACCGGTCTGCCCCTGGCGCTGAACTTGACCATGTCGGCCACGCCCAGATAGATATCCCTGGGCAGGCATTGATACGGTCTTGTCCTGCCTTCAATGCCCGGCAGATAGTTCCTGTAACCTTCCAGGGGTTTATCCGCATACAGCGGGCTGGTATCCGGTTTTTCGTCAACCTCCTCAGGACCTCTGTACATGAAGCCCTGAATCATGTGGATGTAATACACTGTTTTGCACTCAGCACAGTTTACCTTCCCTTCCCAGTTCCAGAAACAGTAAGGATCAAGGTAGTTAACGGTGTTACACTTTTTCCCATTAATTTCTTTTTTACACCAGATAATATCACACACGGCGCTCTCCTCCTTTTATATCCAGCTCTTATCGTACCACTCCTGAACGGTGGCAGTCGGATAACCGAGCAGCTCATGGTAGATTTTTATATTATCGGCACCCACCGGCCGCCAGATCCAGTTCTGTCTCCTGGGCGACTTGCTCATCAATCCCGAGGCGTACCCGCTATGGGTCAATACGTCACCGAAGATGGGATCATCAAGATATCGAATGGTGCCCCTCTGCCGGAAGTGCTCGGATTCATAAACTTCCCGGTCGTTCATTACCGGTTCGGCTAACAGACCGGCATCCTGCAATATTTTGACCACTTGCGACCGGGACTTGTCCTCGGCCCATTTTTCCAGGGCCGCGTAGATTTCCACCTGAGCTTCGCCTTCAACCCGGTCCTTGTGGGCTTTATACTTCCCGTAAAGATCTTTCATTCCGGTGATGGCGCACAGCTCTTTAAAATCTTCATCCTGGAAGGCGGAAACCATGACATACCTGGCATCATGCTTGTCCTGCGGATTGGGAACATCCGGAAAGTCGGACTTGCCGCACAGAATGATGCCGTGTGCACAGAGCTGCGTGTCCCAGTTCCCCCAGCGCTGGCGTACAATGCCGAACCGGCCGTACATGGGTGCGGCATAACCCAGACATCGGGTGGCTGCCTGCACCTGGGAAAATTCGATCATGGTCCCAAGACCGGTGGTTTCGCGCCAGTGAATGGCCGCCAGAATCCCGAAGCTAATCTGGGTTCCGGAGTACCAGTCAATGCACCAGTTGGAGTGTTTGGCGGCGTGACCGCCCATGAATTCGTGCATACCGGTAACGGAAGCAAGACCGGCATGGGCCTGCCCCAAAATATCGTAAGATCCGCCGAAAACCTTGGGGCCGTAGCCAAAACCGCCGCCCCATACATAAATGAACCTGGGGTTGAGCTCCTGAAGGTAAATATAACTTTGTTTCCACTTGTCAAAGGTTCCGGGCCGGTAGCACTCGGTCAGTCCGTCAAACATCTTTACCAGTCGGTAAAAGGCTTCTTTCATTTCATCCAAGTGATAATCCATGGTAATGTAGTATTCGTTGGGATTTGCATTCAGAAATCCCAACCCTGTGCCGGTCATGGGCCGGGTGTCGTGCAACGGATACAGGTAACATTCATTGAACGGGGATGTATGCCGCATGGGATCACCCATCCTCGGCATCTCCACCTTGACCACTTCGGCTCCCAGCTCCGCCAGGTTGGACACGGAATGGGGTGTAAAGATATACATGGTGGTGCTCATCCATCGGACGCCTCTTAAAGGCTCGGGTTTTGTATGTTCGTTGCCCGGATCAAATGTCGCCCGGCAATATTCCTCGTAAGGCATTTTCATTTCTTCGAGCTCTTCCTTACTCTTGGGGCCTGGCAGATCCTCTATCCTTGTCTCTCTCATATCTTTTGCCATTATATCACCCCCTTGCTCTTGAGTTCCCTGACTTCATTTTGACCCATGCCGAGCCAATTCAGATACTTGAGAAAGTTGTCCTTTCCTAGAGGTCTTCCGATCCACTTGACCCGGTGCGGCGTCCTGTACTGGAATGAGTTCGGCGACGTCGAATAGAGCACGGTCCCGTACTGATCGCTGTCGATGGTATACACCCAGGGACGGTACTTAAAGTGGGGGAATTCACTGACCTCATCGATAAATAGAACCGGTCCGGCCGCAATCTCGTACTCCAGCAGCTTTTGCTCGGCTTCAATTCGGTTCATGTCCCGCAGCCAACGGGTGGTTACGGTGTAAGTCTTGATCAACGCTTGAAGCGCATTCCGGGCACCCATCTCCTTGAGGAATGGGTCTTCGTGGATCAACCGGCCGAACTGAATATCATCCCGCTCAATGCACTGGCCGATGCGATACCAGAGCCGGTCGGTCTGACCGCCGATCATCATGTAGCCGTCCTTGCAGGGGTTCCACTCGTACTGGTTCAAATTGGGATCCCAGCCGCCGGTCCTGGCTTTGATGCTCTTGTTGAAGCCGTACCAACTGATATCAAAATCCAGAATGTCCATTTGCGTTTCAGCTCCGGTGACTTCGATAAACTGTCCCTCGCCGCTGAACTTATTTCTCCAGTAAAGGGCCGCCATAATGCTGCACGCCCCCTGCTCACCGGCAACATAGTCGGCGAACCAAACACCGGATCGGGTGGGATCGCCGCCTTTGCCTCTGGGCAACTGGTCCTGGGGGAAACCGGTGTTGTGCACGAATGCATTGGCACAGCCGCCAAAAGGCTCCAGGGTCCATTGGCCGAACTTGGAGAGTTTGTCCTTGTAAGGCCCCCATGAGCCGCGCACACCGATCCAGCAATACACCAGCCTGGGGTTGATCTCAGACAGTTGCCGGTAACCCAAACCCCGTTCATCCATGTAGCCCGGCGGATATTCTTCAATGAGCACGTCGGCATGGGCAGCCAATTTTTTATATATTTCCTTGCCTTCGTCGGTCTCGACATTGAGCGTAATGGAGAACTTATTTCTCATCTCATGGATAAAATCCATGCCGCACTTTTCGCCGGTCTCTCTGTCCTCGAGCATCAACTCTTCTCTGCCGAAAGGTGTCAGTTTTCTTAAAGGGTCTCCTTCGGGCGGCTCGATGTTAATCACCTCGGCCCCGGCTTCGGCCAATAACGACGAGCAAAACTTGTTGCCCATCCTGTATAACCCCATACACAGCACCTTGAGACCCTGAAGCGCCTCGGGCTTACCGAAGCCGTACTCAAACCTGAGGTTGTCCTCGCACCACTCACCGAACTTGGCTGCATTCCGCTTGGCATAAACCTTGGATACTTCTTCTCGCGGCGGCGGTGGTGTTACAGGCCAGGGCCTGATCTCAGGGGTCATCAGCGGAAGGGCGTCCGCTCTGCTGTTTATTTCCACTTCTCTTATTTCTGCCATATTCTAACCTCCCATCAATTGATTTTGCTTTAGGCTAGATCCAAACCCCTCTTAAACATGGCAACGAACACGATGATCTGCTCAGAATTATAATTGTTTCTAAGATACGCGTTCGTTGGGAGGAGACGTCTCTTTTGGTTATTCTCACCTCCTTTCTGTAATGTATGTGGCCAAACACAAAATCGATACTTATCCAATCGCTTGGTAATGCTTCACTTTTTTATTTCAATGGTAGACCAACTGAGAAAACCTGTCGGACGATCACCTTACGAGACAAATGGCTCAATGGTATTTGGTTTTAGGATTAAGCGCGTGGTCGCTGATGTGTTCACCGGTCAAAAGTAGACGTAGGAACAGCAACGCATTTTGGTGTTTTACCAATGGGTATTTCAAGAATCTTGCCAGAAATGAAAAGTTTGAGGAAAATTTGAGAGGCTTTGTATTATTCTAAAGTATTTTAAAGTAGTTATATGCTTTTAAAAAATGAAACATTATAGCGTGCACCCGTCATTTTTCCATGAAAAACACAAATGAGTGTACGGTATCAGACCCTCTGGTTTCAGAAAAATTTTTATAAGACTTGACGACGTGGATTTAAGGACCGTATGGAAATCGACCCCTATTTGTGCATATATGATACACTATAGTATCTCTTTTTCCAAACGGTGGCGGCGGAGCTTGCTGTAAAGGGTGCTGCGGCTTATTTTGAGGCGCCGGGCGGCCTCATGCTTGTTCCAGTTGACTTCGTGAAGCACGCCCAGGATTATCCGCCGTTCATTTTCGGCAAGAGAATTGGCGGAAGGTTCGGCGGCGGTCTGCCTGAGAAATTGGGGCAGGTTCCCTCTTTCAATGACCGGTCCCTGAGCCAGAATAACGGCATGACTGACGGCATTTTCAAGCTGGCGCACATTTCCGGGCCAATCGTAATCCATCAGGGCCTGCATGGCTCCGGAGGAAAATGAGTGGATGTCTTTACCTTCTTTCAGACTGTAATTTTTAAGGAAATGTTTGCAGAGCAAAGGAATATCTTCTTTGCGGTCACGCAACGGCGGCAAATGGATGGTAACGACGTTCAATCGATAGTAAAGATCGTTTCGAAATCGGCCGGCTTCGGCCTCCCGGTAAAGATCCCGGTTGGTCGCCGCCAGTACCCGCACGTCGGCTTCCATGGTTTCTTCTCCGCCGACCCGCTCAAAGCAGTGATCCTGAAGGAACCTGAGCAACAAAACCTGGGTAGCCGGCGCAATATCGCCGATTTCATCCAAAAATAAAATTCCGCCTTTGGCCCGTTCGATGCGACCTTTCTTCATTTTGACGGCGCCGGTAAAAGCGCCTTTTTCATGACCAAAAAGCTCGCTCTCCAAAAGGGTCGGCGAATAGGCCGAACAATTGGCAACTACAAAAGGCCCGTCTTTCCGGGAGCTCTGCCGGTGTATGGCCTGCGCCACCAATTCTTTTCCGGTCCCGTTCTCCCCGGTTATCAATACGATAGCATCGGAAGCTGAGACCAAATCGATGAGTTCATATATTTTTTGCATCTCATCGCTCTGACCGATAATCTTGCCGTGGGAAGCGCGCTCGCCGACCCCTTGCCGGAGGGTGTTGATTTCAGATTCATGGATAATGAGATGACGCATATGGCCGGCGACTTGGTTGAACAGGTTTAAAAAAAAGTGCATATCCTCTCGGGAGCATTCACGATCAGAAGGAAGCCCCAATACAAAATAACCGATGCATTGTTGCGGCAAGGAAATAGGCAGTCCGAACCAATTGGCATAATTATTTGAAATTTCGTCCAAAAATGATGGGATATCACTGGCATTTTTCGAATCGATAATATGAAACTTCTTAATTCTTTGCAGGTATTGGAAGAAATCCGGGATGAGTCTGGACTGCTCGATCTGCTGCAGCGCTTTTGAAAAGGGTTCCAGCACAGCGGGGTTGCACCCTTCTAAACTCAAAAAACTCTGACTTCCGGCATCCAACAGAAAAATCAGAGGATCGGAACCAGGGAAAATACCCCGGACGATATCATGAACATAATCGATAATTTCTAATACAGAATTTTTGGCGCTGACCTGGCGTGAGATTTTGAACAGCTCTTCGAGTTGATATTGCGCGCGCTGAAGTTCTTTTGAACGCAAAGCCAGGGCTTTCTCCATTTTACGCGTTTCGGTAACATCACGTTCCAGCCGGACAATGGAATCGATATCACCTTTTTTGTCAAAAATCGGATAGGAGGCAATCTGCAATATCCGGTCCTTTCCGTCGGCATCCGGATATACTTTATCCGATAAGCACGAACGCCTTAGACGGATGGCATCCTGAACCGGGCACTCTAACCCGTTAGTCTCACAGGGCTCGATACTGTTTCGTATCAGCTCATGGCATTTTTTTGTAATGACGGCGGAATGCGCCAAACGCAAGCGGCTGCAGAACGATTCGTTGGCCTGAATAATGTGAAAGGTCTTGGGGTCGATCACGACAAGATTGTCCGTAATGCTGTTAATGATTTTTTCATTAAATTTCTTGGATGACAGGAGCCGGTCTTCGAGGTGTTTGCGTTTTGTGATGTCCCGAGCGTGCTCGATGGCTTGTATGGTAAAACCCGCTGCATTTTTAACGGGATAAGAGTGTACTTCGAAAATGTGTTCGCCGCCGTCGGGCGCCGGAATTCGTTTTTGGAGCATTCGCGATTCACCGCTATCAAAGACTTCTTCTACATGGCATTCCTCGCAAATCCTTGTTCGGTGATAAAAAAGTTCGTAGCAGTATCTGTTGATAACTTTTTCCAGAGGCAGTCCAAAACGGGTCAAAAGCGCCTGATTTACCCTGAGAATTTTAAACTCTCTGTCATAAATGGCCATAGGGTCGGTCACGCTGTCAAACACCCTTGCAAGGAATTGTTCGTCGTAAGAAACCATAATCATCCCAAGTCACCCCTTCTTTCCCCTCAATAACGAATGGAGGTAATTTGGCATTTTTTTTATGATAATCATTGAGGGGAAGAAAGGGTGGAGATATCTCCTTTTAAAGTATTATAGGAAAAAAAACTAAAACATTGTTAGGGGAGTAGAAGGTTATCTGTTCTCGACTTCAGACGCAGTTCCAAAGCGGCACTAAAATTCATAGTCATAACTCTCGTCAAGCGGCGGTTTAATATCTTTCATCAGAACGACCAAATCAACAGGCTGGTTTAATCTGTCCTTGACCATATTCGGCAGCACTGCAGCACGATGAAACCCGGCTTTGATAAGCATATTGATTGCAGCCGTGCTGGTATCCGGAACTTCCACGATGAGCTTCTCGATTTCAAGCATGTATGCAATACGCGCAAGCTCATCAATCATAAGTTCCCCAAGACCGATATTCCGATAGTCATTATGAACGAAGATCCGGACAGTGCCCAAATGCCACTTCCAGCCGGAACGACGACGATTGATCGTGGCATCGGCGATAATAGCGCCATTCTTTAACGCCAAGATGGGCAGGGTCTTCGAATAATCCAGATTTTTTGCCCATTTTTCAATGACCAGTCTGCTTTTCACATCATCGCGCAGATACCGGGCCTCATCATCGGGAACCGCCTTAAAAAACTCATATAATGCTTCCCCGTCGTCCTTCTCCATAGGCCTCAAGAGAACCTTTAATCCGCCTTTCAGTCGCGCTTCTTTCCGATAGGTATCGAGGTCTATTTTTGGATATATGTCATAGTTCAACACAGCAATCACCCCCTTTCATCCTTATTTAAGGCAATGAATGTGCTTCTCCCCCCTAACATCAATTCTCATCTTTTCTACTTTCTAATTTTAGGCAAAGCATTAAGCTTTTTGATAGGACGCCTCCATGTCCCGGCGATCGGCCATATCCATCAGGACTCTCTCCCGGGTTCTATCAATGCCGAGTGCTTTTCGTTTTTTGTCGATATGGGCAATCATTTTCCGTGCGTGCTCAACCGGATCAGGCTCGATATCCCACATGCCGCCATAAATCTTTTCCAACTCATTGCAAATATAATCATGGAAAACCGGCGCGCCGGAAGTGGGCAAGGTGACACCGAAGACCGTATATACACCGGATGCAACAAAATAATGGCCGATGCTGATGGCCTTTTCGCTCATCCACTCGGGTGCGCTCCCGGCCGCCGGCAGATCACTGATGTCGCTTCCGAGTCCGCCGGCCTTGACAACCTCGGTTGCTGCCAGCAGGATCCGGCTGTTGTCGACGCAGGACCCCAGATGAAGCACCGGAGGAATTCCCACGGTTTCGCACACTTCCGCCAGCCCCGGCCCACAGAAGACCTGTGCGGTTTCAGGTGTCAGCAATCCTTCCATGGCGCATGCAATACCGTTGCAGCCCGTGGTCAATACAATGACGTCATTTTTAATGAGCTCTTTGACAACGGTAATATGG
>CAZQAF010000034.1:0-37030 GCA_964591175.1 uncultured Desulfobacteraceae bacterium
ATTTTACCCTATCGCTGCAAAAGTCGGAGGGCTTCAGAGCCAAGGCGCCAAGGGTTAAACCTTCTCTTCCAACAGTATTGACGATTTTACCGAATTAAGAAAGCTATTGACTACAATCGTGTCAACTTTTACCAGACGGAGAGGGCGGGGGGACACCCCCCGCACCCCCCGTTTTAAATTTATTTTTTATTCAATTTTCAATATACAAGGTGTTCCTATAATCAGGGCATCAGCGTTTCTGACGCGGTCAAGCACGGAAGTCAGATCATCCTGTACCGCACAGATTCCGTCCTCTTTACGACTGATTTTTTTGCATGAAAAGCAGCTTATGCAACCGGAAAAATTCAGGTCATAAAGCTGAATCAGCTCAGTATCCGCACCTGCCGAGGCAGCCCCCTCCAATGCATTGTGCAGCAATGTGACAGTGTTCCAGTTTTTTTTTCTCGGACTACCGTTAAATGCCATAACATTCATAAAAACATCCTTCCTTATTATTATAAACAGGCAAGAGCAAACCATGTGATAACGATAAGCAACCTAATCTTTGATCCTTAGTCCCGTCCTCCATTCTCCATTCGCATCATACTATTGTTTTAAGGCATTAATATACGCTATTTCATTATAGCCATGAATACCTTTTCCGTTTATTACGGCAAAAGGCACGCCTTTTTGGCGGTCAATTTGCTCTTTTCGGCGTTTAGCTTCTTTGTCTTTTTCAATATCGTATTCAACAAATGCAATTCCTCTGGATCGAAAAAAAGCTTTGGCTTTCTTGCACCAGGGACACCAACTTGTAGTATACAACTCAACCTTTGGTGTTTTTACCCATGTGTTTTTTTGAACGGCATCCTTAAGATTTGAGCTATTATTACTGCTTTCATTTTTTGCAGAATTATTATCCTGTGGAAATCCATTGTTTTCCAGTGTTGTATACGTCGGCAAAGTTTCAATATCTGAATTATCAGTATCATAAGGCGGCGTATCCGAAAAATGTGAGACGCCGTTTTCATCAACCCACTTATACATATCCGCTATCGAAAGATTTACAAAAAGAGCAAACATGAAAATCATTAAAAAAGGACCCAAAACGATCAAATATTTTCGAAATTGTTTTGTCATCTGAATGTTTCCTTGAACAAAGAAGTGCTAAATGAACGCGAGATGAATGACCCAGAAAATTGTGCAGTTATGCACGGATTATTGGGCATTCTGTGTATTATATCATCACAAAATGAGATTTTTTAGATAATACCTTCCTAATAGATAGTTATTTACTTGATTATGGACGTTCAGGAAGTCTCCACTATTTTTGCAGCACGTTTTTCGATAAGCTTCTCAACGGATTGTTCCCATATGCGACAATAATGTCATCCGTAATGACATTGACATTCTTTCGCTTGAAATAGTTGCGCGTCCGAATTGAATCTTTCTCAACCTCAGTTGGTGGAAACTTCGCGTACCACCATGATGATGAGATAGAGGCAAAAAAGTCATATGCAGAAAGGCCATCTTGAAACTCATTATGCCAAATTATACGTTTGCTTTGAATTCTCTCAAGATTGGACTTCTTGAGTAGCCTTCGAATATATGCTTCTTTTCTTGGCCACCATTCCAGTCTATAGCCGAGAATATAGCGTTTCTTTATGCATCTGAAACTGGCATCGATGGCTTCCCAGTAATGTTCCGGTCCATCCAAAATGTCATTTCAAGCCGTTTTTTGCGTGTTTTTTTAAATGTAAAGTTCATTAGATCATATCGTTACCGCGGTCCGACCGCCATTCCTCTACCATTGAGCGGCTTGTCGGCTTCGGGTAATTTTCTGCTTTTTACTGGACTGCAAGTTTAGGCGAATCCTCCGTTGACACCGAGATTTTGCCCTGTCACCCAAGCTGCCTCCTCGCTAACCAGAAACAAAATTACCCGAGCAATGTCGTTTGGTTCACCAATGCGGCTAAGTGCAGCCATCGAAGCAAGACGCTTAATGTCGTCCTCGCTTTTACCTTCATTGAACAGTTCCGTATGGGTCGGACCTGGAGAAATCGAGTTTACGGTGATTCTACGCGGACCGACTTCCTTGGCGAAAACGCGAGTGAGTTGTTCCACCGCCCCTTTTGTCGCGGAATAAACGCCGTAGGCCGGCAACATCAGACGTGTTACAGAACTCGAAAGATTTACGATACGCCCTCCGTCCTCAATACGCGTGGCGGCTTCTCTAAGCGTGTTAAAAGTACCTTTAACATTGACGGCGAAAATGCGGTCAAAATCTTCGTCCGTCGTGTCCTGAATCTTTTTGTAAACAATAATGCCCGCATTGTTAACCAGGATATCGATTTTTCCGAATTTAGCGATAGCGGCATCGAACATCGACTTCACTTCCGAAACCTGGCTGACATCTGCTCGCAGGGCAATCGCATCACTGCCCTCGGATTTGATTTCAGCGACGACTTGGTCGGCTGCGGACTTGCTGCCTGCATAGTTGACGATTACACTTGCTCCGGCCTGTGCGAGAACTTTGGCAAGCTGAGCACCGATACCTTTTGAGGATCCCGTGACGATTGCAACTTTGTTCTTGAGTGATTTCATGGTTTATAAACTACCTCCTTTGGGGAAAGATTCCGCACGAAACATCTGTCATAAGTATGGCTGAAGCTTCATCAAGATGGGGCATAATCCAAAATAATCTTTGCCACAAAGACGGACCTGCCTTGATTTGTGTGGCTCCACTCCATCATTTCCTTCATACAGTTTATCACTAGGGTGTGCTCACCAATCATAACTGTCGAGGTATCGCCAACAGTAATCTTCAGATCTTTATATTCTTTCAACTTGCGAATGAAATCCTTAATTAGTTCGCGGTAATGTTCTTGGAGTGGATAAAAGCTTAGCTCGATTGTTGTATTCATTTTGTCTCCTTTATTATTGCATATCAGACGCTCTGAATCCATCATTGCCGGATGACTCGGTCACTCGCCGCGAGCGTAACGACGATCCTTTTTCATTAATTTTATTTAGGATAAATCAATCTTTTCAAAAGGATATCTTCAACGTTCTGTCTCGCGTCCAAAACAGACAAAACATAAGCTTTCAGTTCTGATATTCTGTATATCATTTTCCAGGGAGGTATAATTAATTCACGATATATCAAGATGCCTTGGTCTTGAAGTTCTGGTACTATGCGTCCTCGTTCAGGCAGGGTGTAAAGGCCGGATGTTTTTTGCTTGATCTTTTTTAGTATTTTTAATGCATTGACTGGGCTGTCTTCTGCAATATATTCGACAATTCCCTTTAAATCATTTTCTGCGACTTTAGCCCATTCAACTTTGTAGTTGTCACTCATTTATGCTTTTCTTTCAGTACGTTTTCAATATCTTTAAATCCGTCCTCCTGTGACCTAACCTTACCGTCTTTAATATCGGATTCGCCCTGCGAAACCAACTTCAATATTCCGATTGCATTACGCATGTTTTCATAACTTTTAGGGTCTTGAAGCACTGCCCGTGGTTCTCCATTTTGCGTTATTATTACGGGACGATGGGTTTTGTTGATTTGATTCAGCAAATCGGCAGCTTTTGACTTAAGATATGTTATAGACTTTATATCGCTTGTAATATTCATTTTTATCACCTCCAGTCTTTATATGATACTAAATTTAGATCGAGATCAAGGCTTATTTTTCGTGGACTGCTAACATGGTTTTAACTTGCGAGCAAATTTGTAATGTGAGTCAGGTTGAAATCGTTGTCCTACGGCCTTAAGTTCTGAGTCAAAAATTCTTCGTCAATGCGTGATATGAAACTCAAGATGAAATTGTCCAGCCTTGTCCTCTGTATGATATATTCATCGAAGCTTTTAAAAACATGGGCACCGTATTCGGGAACCTGTCCGATCTCTTTTTCCAGATCAAGTCCATAGTTTTCAATGCTTAGAAGTGGTTTCAAAACCTTCAATCGGGCTTAAGGTCCCCCGCTAAAAGCCAGCGGGATAAAAAGGCGGACTGGGATGGCCAACCGCCCCGATTAAAAAAATCGGGACAAGCATCCATATCGGGAATATTTCGAGGATTGGACGTCTCAGTTCAACACAGAGATTTACCCCGAGAGGGAGTTTTGAAACCCAACGTAGTGCTGACTTGACTGGGGTGGAGCGCCAGCGTAATCCCGGTGATCTACCACCAGCTGGTTGGTTGCATTTTGCTTTGGTCATCGCAGTTCGACAATTCCACCTTCAGTTCGCAAGGTGGCAATCAACGCTGGGCGGGGTCCGGACGCCACCGGGAGATTGATGCCGACTGCAGAGAGCGCACGCATCACTACCGTCGGCTCCGGGTGCTCTGCACGCAACGATTCCAACACGGGTCCCCGGGACGCCGAAGCTGCAGGATGTGGGCTGTCTCCCCAGTCAATGAAGAAGGGGACGATACCGTCCGCGACAATAGTCGATGGATCCGTAAACCGCCAACGAAGGCATGAACCGTCCGATCTCTGGCGGGTGCCCGAGACAACTGGCCCAAGATAAATGCCACAGGCCTTGGCCTTGGCGCTGAGCTTGTTCAATTCAGCTTCCTTGACTGCCCACGTCACGAGGCGCGGCGCATCAAGACAGTCTATCTGAAACCAACGGGGACGGACCGTCTCCGCTTGCATCGGATCTGGGCCGATAACCTCGAGGTACGAGCGGTCAGACAGCGCGATCAGAGCATTACGCGTACCGCGACCTGGGTGTTGTCCTCCCGGATCCGGGCGCACGCCGAGACGCGCCTCCAGATCGGCGCCACTTTCCTCAAGATCGGTGGTCGCGTACACGAGGTGATCGATTCTTGTTAGAATGGGCTCGTTCATATCAACTCCTGTCCGGGAAGCGCCAACGCTTGTTTTGCAACCTAACTTCAATTGCCCTTGGGGAATTCAGGACATTTGCAGCTATTATAGCGCCATGTTCCGTAAGTGCATATGGTAAGCAGTTGGAATATTGTAGTTTTTAGAGGTGGCCGCAATTTGCGACCACATTTTCTATAGGACACTAACGTTGAACTTGCCGGCAGCGAGGGCCGATAGGCCCTTGCTGTCGGGTACAGTGAAATGTTGTGCACCAATCGAAATACCAATCGGGGTCTGACCAAGCTATCTATCTTAATTTAAAGTAGAAACGTTCCATAAATAGGTGTTATCGTCGCTTAGAATTATCTTTTTATGGCCAGAATTGGCTATATAAGATGCCGGTTGTTCACGGAGTTGGTAATCTTCTCCCGATTTGACAACCTTTCGCCCTTCTAAGTGAAGCGCGCAGTGCGGACCCGCATGCTGCGTGCTGTGGGGGCTGAGGGAGAAAAACCCTCAGCTACCCGGTTCGCTTTTTTTACTTTAACCAGGGATTAAACAACTTCACGTTGCTTTGTTCCATATCTGCTACGTTCCGGGTGACAACTGTTAAATCATGGACAATTCCGGTAGCGGCAATGAGGGCATCAATGGCAGGCATTGGTTTCCCTTTTTTTTCGGCGATACTTTGAATTTTGCCCCAGGTAATTGAAACACGCATATCTATCCCGATGATCCGGTTGCGAAATCTGTTTTTTAATTCATTCTCAACCCAAATTCGTAATTCTTCCTTTTTCTTGGATTCGGGTAATTTTTCTATGCCTTTATGTAATTCCCCAAAAGTAAGAACAGAAACATAGAAATTTGCTTCATTTTCACTCAAAACCCAATCCACCACGGTTTTATTTGGTTCTGATTTTGCCAATTCTGAAATCACGCAGGTATCAAGAAGATAATTCATAATTCAATATCCCTGGAAACGCTTTTGTCACGTTCAATATCAAATGAAATCTTTGACAAAGGAGATGATTGAATGAAATGAAACAGATTGGATTTTGGTTTTATAATTCTTTGATAATCTTCCACTGAAAGGACCACAACGGATTCTTTTCCATGTTTGGTTACAAATTGCGGCCCTTCAGATTGTGCTTTTTCAACAAGTTTGCTGAATTTATTTTTTGCTTCTTGCAATTGCCATATTTGTCCCATAAAATCCTCCTTGTCAGTCTAGTCTGTCCAGACTATAAGGATTTTAGGCGGCATTGTCAAATAAATAAAATTTCAGTAATGATATAATGCTTTCAAGCGAACGTTCTGCGTGACCGGACGGGAAAACGTTCTCGGTTGTTGCAAATGAAAAGTTCAATGATGACAATGCAGGAGTTAAAAATGGCATCGTTTTCTCGGTCCGCTGTCAACGCAGTTGTTATAAGCCATTGTTCACTATTACAATTGAAGTTAAGAACTTATATTCTTTTAGTTGCTTTTCCGATAAACAGGAAAAGAAATCCTCATCGGCATTCTCGATGGCGACAATCGCCTTTTGAATCAACTTTTTCCCAATCCGCCAATCGGGGTCTGACCAAGCTATCTATCTTAATTTAAAGTAAAAACGTTCCACAAATAGGTGTTATCATTGCTTAGAGTTACCTTTTTATGGCCAGAACTGGCTATATAAGATGTCTGTCGTTCGCAAAGTTGGTAATCTTCCCCCGATTTGACAACCTTTCGCCCTTCTGCACGATAGCCGTTGCATGATACCGGTCTTCCCAAAATGCACCTTTACGCCGCTTTCGCTGATTGTACTCTTGGCCTGTACGTCCGGCAATGAGTTGCATTGATTTGGAAATCACATCACTTGGACCGTCATCACTAACCAGCAGATGGACGTGGTTTGAAGTAATCATATAACCTAAGATGGTTAGTCCAAACCTTTTCTTTGCCACGAAAAGCCAATACATCCAACGCCGACGGTCCTTTGCAAATTTCAAAAGAAACTCTTTTTTATGACAGCGATGGGTAATATGCCAAATATAACCTGGAAGGTAGTGTCGTCTTGCACGCGGCAATTGAGAAGATTCTCCTTAAACAGCTATTTTTTGTGGCAAAAAGATAGGTCTAAGGCCAAATGTCGTTCTTAATAATATAAAATATTTTATCTTTTTAGCAGCTTATCTTGGTCAGACCCCTCTATAGTCCACTTTTCAAGGATATCGGAAAGCGCCTGCGTATTAAGCGGCTTTGAAAGGTAATCATCCATACCCGCTTCCAGACATTTTTCACGATCCCCTTTCATTGCATGTGCAGTCATGGCAATAATAGGAACTTTGTGATCCAACACTTTGGACTCCGAATTGCGGATCTTTCCGGTTGCCTCGTACCCATCCATCTCCGGCATCTGACAATCCATCAAAACCAGATCGTAAGAAACCGTTTCCAAAGCCTTGACCGCTTGTTTGCCATTTGTAACAGCATCCGCATTGTATCCAAATCTTTCCAGAACATGTAATGTAACTTTTGTATTTATGATATTGTCCTCAGCTATCAGGATACGAACCTTTCGCTTTTTGTCATCGGCAAGTGAGTGCCGGGTGACAATAGCCTTAGCTTGATCCGCGGATGCTTTCTTTTGCAAACCTGTAACCGCGGCAAGACAATCATAGAGCTGTGACTGTTTGACCGGTTTGGTAAGATATGCTTCAAAACCGATGTCTTGAAAACGTTTGCCATCTCCACGCTCACCCATTATCGTCATCAGGACCAGTTGGGTATTTTTCAGGTCAGGAGCTTGCTTGATCTTTTGTCCCAGGGTCTTTCCATCCATTTCCGGTATATGCAAGTCGATGATGGTAATGTCAAAAGGGTCTTTACCGATCACGGCCCGGCCGAGTTCCTCCAATGCCTGTGATCCGTCTGAAGCCTCTTTATATCTGCATCCCCACATCTTTAATTGCTCACATAAAGCCTGTCGAATTGTCGCATGTTCGGCTACCACCAGGATGCGTCTCCCGGCAATTTCTTCGGGAACGACGACCCTTCGTTCTTTGTCTTCAGGCTGTTTCTCGAAATTGGCCGTAAACCAGATTTCAGATCCTTTGCCCTCTTCACTGTCCGCACCGATCCGGCCGCCCATCAGTTCAACAAGCTGCTTTGATATGGTCAGTCCCAAACCGGTTCCACCGTACTTGCGGGTTGTCGAGCTGTCCACCTGAGCAAAGGACTCAAAGAGCCGGCCTATATGGTCTTTGGGAATGCCGATCCCTGTGTCTGAAACTCGGAAACGGATAGTGGCACGGGTTGCATCTTCATTCTCAAGCAAGGCACGGACGATCACTTCTCCTTTGTCTGTAAACTTTATGGCATTGCCCGCCAGATTAACAATGATCTGGCGCAACCGTCCGGGATCTCCACATAAAAGTGATGGAACGTCATGGTGAATCATGCAGACATATTCCAACCCCTTATCCTGAGCTTTAAACGCCAGCATATCTCCGATATCTTCCAAGGTGGTTCTTAAATCAAAATCGATGGTTTCAAGATTGAGTTTTCCGGCTTCAATCTTTGAAAAATCGAGGATGTCGTTGATAATAGTTAAAAGGGATTCAGCGCTCTGGTTTAAGGATGTTGTAAACTCTTCCTGCGCCGGTGTCAGTCCGGTCGTTTTCAGAAGATCAAGCATACCGATAACGCCGTTCATGGGCGTACGGATTTCATGGCTCATATTTGCCAAAAATTCGGACTTGGTGCGACTGGCCGCTTCTGCCTGTCTGCTTTTTTCTTGGAGTGAAACCATCATGGATGCAATATGTTTCGAGAGAAATTCGAACTCATGAATGCCTTCATAACTCGGTTGTTTATTTTCATTCAGCGCAGTGATGATTTTTTTTACAGGCGAATTTATATTTAGCCGCAGGTAATAGAGAAGCAAAACCAGACAAATAACCAAAACAATTGCTATAACCAAGTAGATAGATTTAACTTCATTTATTAAAGTGGAATAGGCCAAGGCATCTTTTACGAGGACTATCTGCCAGTTCCAAGGTTCAAACTTGAAATGGTACAGGTAATAGTTTTTATCTTTTAGCGAGTATTTAACAATTTCATTTTCAGGTGTTGATACATAGCCGGTATAAAATTCCGGAATGTCTTTTGAATACAGGATTACCACATGGTTTTCCAGGATTACACCCATCAGATCATTTGCCCGCATAAAATCGCTGATAATACCGGTGGTCTTGGCTTTTTTTATTTTTACCGCAACGTTATTAGCGGTCCTTCCTTTTTTTATCAGTTCATCAATGGCCGTGTCACCGGTGCTATAAATATCTCTTGCCAACCCCTGAATGTCACTTTGAACGTTTGTCTGAACAAAATCATCGAGAAGAGTAATCATTAAGAAATATAGAATAGTTCCGGCAACCAGCATGAAAAAAAATCCGGGAACAAGTATTCTGAAAGAAAGGCTCTTGAATATTTTCTTCATGATTATTATTTAATGATCGGCGCTGCTTTTGCGACATCTTCAGGCCATACAATTGTTGTTTTGCCGTTCTGCCACTGAATCGTAATGGGAAAATGTTTTATCTGCATGCCGTTTTTATCAACACCGTACCTGCCGATAATACTCATGGCATCCATAGTTGAAAGAACATCTCTGATCTTCTTTCGGTCCAATGAATTGGTTTTTTTGATTGCGGTGGCAAGAATCTGACCTGCGGCAAATGCAGTCGCAGCATGATATGATGGTATGACGTTATATTTCTCAATGAATGGCTCCAGAAACATTTTATTATCATCAGCTTGGTATACCACTCCAGGTTCCCATTGAGATGTAGAAAATACCGCTTCCGCATCTTTTCCGAGCTTCTGATAGAACGCTGCCATCGTCGGTCCGACCGTTGCAAAGTAATTATCCGGCCGCCATTTGATCTTTTTAAAAGACTCCACCATATCAACAGATTCATCAAAATGACCGCACACCACCAGCGTTTTGGCATTTACGGCTTTAACCTTTGCGGCAAGTGCTGTAAGGTCATGGGGTCCTTTTGAAAACCCTTCAAAAAGAACGATGTTCAAACCGAATTCTTCCCCCCATTTTCTTGCTCCTGAAGCGATGCTTGTTGAAAACGAGTCATTAGCGTATACAATGGCAATCTCACTAATTCCGTTCATTGCGACCATTTCGAGGAAACCGACGGCGTAACGACCGGCTGGAACATAGATCCCAAACAGATATTTATAATCTTTATTCCATAATGTGTCTGATGCCGCTCCGGCGGCCAGAACAGGATATCCATTTTTTTCGGCAATCGGCATAATTATCTCTGTTAAACCGGATGAATACGGTCCGAAAACAAAATCAAGCTTATCTTCTACGATGAACCGCTGATAAATTTTTTGAGCCGTTTTTTTATCACTGTTGTCGTCCCGGATGATCATTTTTACTTTTTTGCCCAGCAGGCCGCCGCTTTTATTTATGCTTTCTTCCCAAAGAAGATACCCTTTTTTCTGCATATCCGCCATTTTTGAGTATTTTCCTGTCAAACCGATTGATACGCCGATTTGAATAATATCGGCATGCGCGTGGAATGGTAAAAACAACGCAATACATAAAACCAGCGCAATGACGTATAGCTTTGGACGCATTAAATTCTCCTTTTCATAACTTATAACTTCCGTTTTAAGTTGTATCAAAATATTGAATGAATGCTCTCTATCATAGCGACAAATAGGCACAATTCATGCCAAATGAATATTAAAAGGGATAAGTCTTAATCTTATTAATTCATCATCTTGCCCGCCAAAATCGTCCTTGAAAATTGCTTACTCATGTGAAGCCTCTTTAGCCTCTTTAAAAAAATGTTCTGTTTAAATATTATTTACCCCTTTAAATCACAAAGGAGTTAAATATTTATTTAAAATACTTTAAAGCAATATATATGCCAAAGATATAATTGGTGTATATCTGGATGAATTTTCAGAAGGTTATGAAATATAGTTGGATCTGAGACAAGCGGTACTCTATCAAATTGATAGAGTGTTGGCAGGTGGTGATGTCGTTTTGATAGTAAGTTCAATGAGCCTTCTGGGAGTTTTTGGAACGGGGGTCGGGCCTATCTATCTCTTTAATATTTATAGATTATTCCTCCAAAAATAGGCGTTTTCAGCTCTTAAACCGCTATTTTCAAGGGGAAAATCACTATTGTAAGGAATCTGTGCTTCACGAAGATGATATGACCCTCCCGACTCCCTCAAGTACTTAGTTTCGGAAATTAAAATAAGGCGCTGTTGCCCTGCGGCAATCGCTCGAGGTCTTACCGATAGTGCCGATAGTCCACGTTGTATTTTTTGGCTTTGTAAGCGAATATTCTGACGGTTGTTTTGAGAATCTTGGCGGCGATGGTGGTGTTGCCCCGGGTATTTTTCAGCGCGTCGATGATCATTTCCCGCTCAAGGTTCATTACCGCATCTTCAAGGGAAAGTGACGGCAGCGTATCGGTTTCCGTTCCGGTTTGGAGGGTGGGGGGGAGGTGATAGCTGTGAATGACGCCCTCTTCGCACAGCAGTACGGCCCGTTCGATACAATTTTCGAGTTCCCTGACGTTTCCCGGCCAATGATATGCCATGAGCATGTCGATGGCCGGCGTTGAAAACCGGCGGATGTCCTTATGATTTTCTTCAGCGTATTTTTCCAAAAAATGGTCTGCCAAAAGCAAGATATCCGTCTTTCGCTCTCTTAAAGGGGGCATGTAAATGGGGAATACGTTCAGACGATAGTAAAGATCTCCTCTGAAACTTTCATCTTCGACGGCCTGTTCGAGATTCTTGTTGGTGGCCGCGATGATGCGGACGTCCGTCTTTATGGTTTTGTGTCCGCCCACACGCTCGAATTCCTTTTCCTGGAGAACGCGCAGCAGTTTGACTTGGACGCTTGAACTTACGGATCCGATTTCGTCGAGAAAGATGGAGCCTTTGTTGGCCATCTCGAATTTGCCGATTTTTTGATTGATGGCCCCTGTAAAGGAACCTTTTTCATGCCCGAAGAGTTCGCTTTCAATCAGGTTCGAGGGAAGGGCCGAACAATTGACTTTGACAAATCTGTTTTTGCCTCTGAGGCTGTTATAGTGGATGGAATTGGCCACGAGTTCTTTTCCGGTGCCGCTTTCGCCACGGATCAATACCGTGGCATTGCTTTTTGACACCTGGGAAACCATCTGAAAGACTTCCCGCATTTTATTGCTGTTGCCGATGATATTCGTGATGTGGTATTTTGATTCAAGTTCATTTTTCAACCGGATATTCTCTTCGCTGAGCCGCTTTTTTTCCAAACGGATCGTTTCCAGGTTGATGACATGCCTGGCCACCATGGTGGCAACCACGGATAACAGCTTTTCCCCGTCACTTAAGGCATAAGACGGGTCATACGGTTTATCGACACTGAGTGAACCGATAATCTGGTTTGCTTTTTTTATGGGGACACAAATAAACGAGAGTTCTTGATCTTTAGCGGCTTTGCGGGAAGCGGTCCGGTTTAAAAATAACGGCTCATTGCTGATTTTGGGAATGGTGATGGGTTTGCCGGTTTCGATCACCCGGCCGGTAATTCCTTCGCCCACCTTGTATTTTACCCGTTCCATGGCAGATCGGGAAATACCGTGGGCCACTTCGATGTTGATCTCGTTGCGTAAGGGGTGCAAAATGGTCACGGTGCCGCGCACCATATTCATGGAATTGGAGAGAATTTCCAGGACCTGATACAAAGACTTTTTCAGATCCAGGTGTTCATTGAGCGCTTCACTGATTTCGTACAGCAACGGGATGTCTTCGACGTATTTCATTTTGAGCAGATGTCCTTGAAATAAAATTTACAAATTTGTAATAAACCGCAGATCTATTTTTAAAGCAAGGTTTATTTTTTTAACCCTTGAAATTCTTTTTTCAAGGTCTTATCCGATGCAAACAATAAAGGCTTAAAATATAATGAAATCAGGTACATTTCCGCTTATCGGGGCCCATTTATCCATTGCAAAAGGATTGCACCGTGCCCTTTATAAGGCCAGGGCATACGGATGCACGGCGCTTCAGATTTTTACAAAAAACGCCAGTACTTGGAAAGAGCGAACACTGGATCAAGATGACATCGATCGTTTCCATCAAGCCAGAAAAGAGACGAATGTCATTGACATTGTCTCGCACACCTCCTATCTCATCAACCTGGCAACGCCTGAAAAGAAAAAATTTGTCCTGTCGTACAATGCGCTGGTGAACGAGTTGATGCGATCATCCATGCTGGATATTCCCTTTATTGTGCTCCATCCAGGGGCGCATATGGGGAAAGGCGTTGAAAAAGGGATTGAAAAGATCGCTGCCGGCATTAATGACGTATTCGCGCAAACACCCGGCATAAAAACGCGGCTTCTTTTTGAAACCACTGCCGGTCAAGGTTCCGGAATCGGTCATACCTTTGAGCAACTGGCTTCGATTATGGATAAAATTGAAAATCAGGATCGATGCGGAATTTGCCTGGATACATCCCATATCTTTGCGGCCGGATATGATATTCGCACGGAAAAATCCTATGGGAAAACCATCAATATGTTCGATGCGATCATCGGTATAAACAACCTCTATGCGATCCATTTAAATGATTCAAAAAAAGCGCTGGGCTCACGGGTTGACCGGCACGAACATATCGGAGAGGGGTATATCGGCATGAACATGTTTAAATTGTTGATGAACGATAAGCGGTTCAAAGATATACCGAAGATTATTGAAACCCCAAAGATTAAAGACGGACGGGATGCCGATGAAATAAATCTGAACCGATTGAGGAGCTTGATATATTAGATGAGCGTCTCATGATTTCTATAACCAATTTAAAATACAGGTTATTTTTATACTTCATACTCAGTGTATATATGGAAAAATGGATAGTGGAATATTGGAAGGTTGATTTATTGAAAAATATTATTCGTCTTCCTTTTATCCTTGCAAAGAGAAAGGGTTAAAGAAGAGAATTTATTGGGTAATATGTGTGTTGTTTAAAAATATTAGCAGGATTCAACAACAATATATTGTGATTCTGTTTATTCGATCCACAATATAACGGATTTTTTTTACTTGACATATCCTGTTGGCAGTCTTATATTATTTGGATAAAGTAAAACAGCGTTTGATATAGGATATTTCATTTCGGGCTTTTTGATGCAAGCACAGCAGTTTTTAAAATTGAAATCGCTACTCCCATGGAAAAAAACATCTCCGGACAAATACTGGCTGTCGTTACAGTCCATTTTTTCTTTATCTTCGCACTTGTTTTGGGAATATCTTATCTCCGGGAATATAGCCTGCAGAAAGATGCCCGGGTGATAGGAAGCTCCCTTGATATTTCTCAGCTTACGGACCTCCAATTCTCTGCGGCCGGGAATTCCAAAGTCGTCACATACGATATCTCCTCCGGCGTCAAGCATAGAAAAGAGCGCCTGTTTCATCCCATCATACTTCAGGAGGCCAAACGGTATAAGATCGATCCCTGCCTTGTAAAAGCAATTATCATGGCCGAGTCCGGATACAACCCCAAAGCCATTTCAAAAAGAGGGGCAAAGGGCCTGATGCAGTTGATGCCCTCAACCGCCGAAGCCCTCGGCGTGGTAGATATTTTTAATCCCAAGCAAAATATCAGCGGCGGCATTCGGTATTTTAAACAGCTCGTAAAAAGATTTGACGGAAACGTTAAGCTGGCATTGGCGGCATACAATGCCGGGAGTCAAAAAGTCAGGCATTATCAAGGCATCCCACCTTTTAAAGCCACCCAATATTACATTGAAAAAGTTTTTAAGTATTATGAGCTCTACAAAGACCAATCAACGGAAAAACTAGACAAAGCTTAGAAGCGGTTTCAAAATTTCTCCTTGAACCCGAATGAAGGTTTTGAAACCGCTTCCAGGCGGAGCGATCAAGTTTCTTCTACGAACACCTGCCTAAAATCCCAGATCTTTATTGATGAGAACAATTTTCACCCTTTTCTTGGGGAATGATTTTTCGGTAATTGTCCAGGTGTTGCAGATACGATCCGGGCTTTTACAGTCCGCACAAAAGGATGTGTTGGCGCAGGGTGTTTTTTTGTCCAGTCGCATGGTGTTCACCGGTGCCGCATAATTTTGAATGCGGAACATGGCGCTTTCCAGATCCGGAACGATCTTGTTGCGGCCGACAAGAATAATGACGTGTTTGGGTCCGAATGTAACGGCGCCGACCCGGTTGCCGATCATGTCCAGATTGACCAGCTGCCCCGACTCGGTCACAGCATTGGTTCCGGTAATAAACAGATCGGCCAGCAATGACCTGCGACGGCGTTCCAGACTTTCTTCGGGGGATAGATTTTTGTCATAGGTGTCCAGCACCTCAAGATCGTCGGCGCTTTTAAGCACATCATACAGTCCGGTGGCAACGAAGGTGATTGATCCGCCCCACGAGACGCTTTTCGGAGATATTTCGGGAATTATTTTTTCAAGTACGATGGATTTGGCTTCATCGGGGGTTTGGGCGATGTGAACCTCAAAATTGTTTTCCGTCAATGCCTCTTTAAGTTCCACCAATCGGGTTGTCCAATAATTCTCAATGGGATTTTCCATAAATTTCCTCCGGTTTTCGGTTTTGGATAACGACTCGTCTTTTCTCTTTCCCAATTTAAATGGACTTGACCACTTAAAATTGAGATGGTAATTGTCCTTGTTCGGAATGGGACTATACTTACCAACCTGAATTTTTTTTTCAACCATTAAAAATGAGGTGTCAAATGAAAAAAGTTGCCTGTCTTGGTATTATTCTGTCGGTTCTCGTGGTTTTTGCATGCGGTAAAGCGAGTGTTGAAGATGCAGCCAAGAATTATGTAAAAAAACAATGCGCATTCGATAACAATGTTAACGTCGATACATCGAAATTAAAATACTCGGTTGTAAAAAATACAGGCAATCGGGCGGTTGTAAGGGTTTCGGGGACCATAAATTTTGACGGGCAGCTTTATTTGGTGAAAAAAGGCAGTAAATGGACGATCGGCAAAAAAGAAGGTTTATACACCACACCTCAACCGGCAGCGTCTCACGCTCAACCCAAAGCGGCTGTTTCACAGACTTCGCATATCGCTTCCCCTGTGCAGTCCGCCCATAAATAGCGGCAAAATTGGTAGAAGTGGTTTCAAAACCTCCCCTCGGGCTCAACTTCTGTGTTGGACTGAGACGGTCAATGCTCGAAATATTCTCGATATGGATGCTTGTCCCGATTTTTTTGATCGGGGCGGCTGGCCGCCTCAGTCCGCCTTTTTATCCCGCTGTCTTTTAACGGGGGATCTTAAACCCGATTGAAGATTTTGATACCACTTCTAAGCTGCTAAATCTTTTAGATATTCTTCGTAGACCTTATAGGTGTCGGCGGAATAGAGGATAAAAACGACCGTTTTCAGCGTGCTGTTTGTTTCCAGAAATTGGCAGGTCGTATCCATCGAGATTCTGCATGCTTCTTTGACAGGATAGCCGTAAGCGCCACAGCTGATTGCAGGGAACGCAATGGAAGTAATATTATTTTTGACAGCGAGTTTCAGACTGTTGGAATAACAATCTGCAAGGCGCTTTCGGTCGTTATCCCTTCCCTGATAAATCGGCCCTACCGTGTGGATGACGTACTTTGCCGGAAGGTTGTAAGCTCTCGTTATTCTCGCTTCGCCGGTAGGGCATCCGCCGATTTTGCGACATTCATTTAAAAGCTCCGGCCCGGCGGCCCTGTGTATGGCGCCATCTACACCGCCGCCGCCCAAAAGGGTCGTATTGGCCGCGTTGACAATGGCGTCGAGTTTCAAAGCGGTGATATCTCCCTGCAAAATTTCAATGCGATCGAATATCTCCTTTTTCATATTGCAGAACCTCTTTTTTGTCCGTTTAAAATTTTATATTAAAAAATCAATCGCGAAAACACGAAAGGACGAAAGCACGAAATAATAAATATTTTCTAAAAAGTACAAATGGCTACCCGTTTCCGGTGAGATAATTTTTATCCAGAGACCGAAAGACAACCGGCAGCGATTCCATATCCGGCGGTTTGAACTTAAAAACGATTTCAAGAAAAACCATTGTGATACGAAATGTGGCGCCCCACAGCACTTCGGTGCCGTCTTCGGAGTGATGCATAAAACAGGGAAAGTCTCTGATATCCGGATGGTTTTCTTTTTCCCCGGATGTTTCAATCTTCACCTGGTATCGCGCATAGTAAGCGGGATTCAGCAGATTTTTAAAAGGGATATAAACGATCTTTTCAACTTCCCAGTTTGGGCGGAACCGTTTTTGGCGGCCGATCCGGCACACCATCGGATAAATCACCCGTTGAAACATAATGAGCTTCTGGGACGGAAGCGGTCCTAAAAATTTTATACCCAGAGGATTCAGACGCATTTCCTCTACGCCTTCTCGCAGACACGTGGCCAGCAGTAGGGCCAGATTTCGAGCTTCGCGACGCCGGTGTTTGTGCCACGTTTGCCAGTGGGGCCAACGGGTCAGGGGCGTGCCGGGCAAATATAGAAACTTGGACAAAAGGGCATCCACCCGGGATGATATGCTTCCGCCGGGGCAGCATAAGTCTCCGTGCTGTTTGACCATTAAAGATCTTTTGTTCAGAATCAAACAAGGCGTATCGCAAGAATTTTTTTGCCGTCGACACCGTCCGATCAAAAAAAGTACGGCGGAGGTTGTCGAAGAACCGGCAACACCTTTGGGGAATATACGATCACGACCGTTTTCTTCATACAGCCTGTCCATGGCATGGTCGATAAAATCGGAGGTTTTGCAACGCCCATTCATCATTTCTACGGGTCCTCGAATTTTGCTTTATATCTATCGTATCGCAACGTTTTATCTAATTTGTTATCTTATTCATTATTGCACTTTTTGCAACCTTGCGTTAAGCAATATTTTCAATAATCTTGTGGCAATGTGTTTATCGGGCAAATTCTCTGCAAATCGCACGAATCCGGGGCAGGAGGTATAACATGTCGAAAAGATTGACGGATGATTTTTTTAAATGGCTTGTTGAGTTGCGTCGTTTTTTTCACAGATTTCCGGAACCGGCTTACAAGGAGGTGAAGACCGCAGCTAAGATTTGTGAGATTTTGGATGCTCTCAACGTTCCCTTTCGATCGGGTGTGGGGCAAACAGGCGTGGTGGCAAGATTACGTTCACAACGCCCCGGACATCTGGTTGCGTTCCGGGCGGATATGGATGCCCTGCCGCTGGAAGAAAAAAATGATGTGCCTTACAAATCTCGAAATTCCGGGTTCATGCATGCCTGCGGACACGACGGGCATATGACCATTGCACTGGGTGTCATCCGGTGGTTGATAGAGAACCAGTGGCCCCGGAACGGTTCCGGTGAAATCATTTTTATATTTCAGCCCGCAGAGGAAGGCGGCGCCGGCGCCAAAGCAATGCTGGATACCGGAATTTTCGATAACGAGCCCGTAAAAGCCGCTTTTGCCGGGCACATGCATCCGGAACTGCCGGCAAGACAAATTCGGCTGGCGCCGGAGGTCAGCAATGCCGCTGCAGACAGTTTTTCCATTCGTCTGAAAGGCAAAGGTGGCCACGGTGCTCATCCGCACCATTGCAAAGATCCCATTGTTGCCGGAGCCCACCTCGTTACTCAAGTGCAATCGCTGATCAGCCGCGAGCTTCCACCCCTTGAGAGCGCGGTAATTACCATTGGACGTTTTCAGGCCGGAACAGCGACCAACATCATCCCCGAAGAGGCTGTTCTGGAAGGAACCCTGCGCACCTTGAATCCCGATATCCGGAAAAAGATGATCGAGCGTCTTGAAGACATGGCAAAGGGGCTGGCCGGATCATTCGGCATCCGTGCGACACTGACCGTCACCGAAGGATATCCGGTTCTGGTCAATGATCCGGAGCTGGTGAAGCACGTTACGGCCTGCGCCGAAAAAATACTGGGTGCCGGCAATGTTCACAGCGGGCTTCCCAGAATGGGCGCCGAGGATTTTGCTTATTTTTGTCAGAAATGGGGCGGCGTCATGGTGGGGCTCGGCTGTCATGATCCCGGCAAAGGTTTTCAGCACAGCCTCCATTCGCCTTATTTCGATCTCGATGAAAGCGTTCTGGAGACAGGAACGGTGCTTTTCGCCCATGTTCTTACGCGATATTTGGAAAGATCGCAAGACGTCCGGGCGGATACTGACGGTTAAAATATATTGGTGAGATAATCCTCTTTCTCAACGGCGGTGAAAGAAGAAATGTCCGGTATGCCAAGTGATGTTTCAGCAAAATGCATGAGCTGGCCATAATCGAAGCATAGCCCCATTTTTTCGTAGTATTTTTCTAAAATTCTTTTGGGCCTGAAGTCCTTGAAGTTGCAGGGCACTGAGAGTGTCGGAAGATCTTTCTCGGCGATTACTTTTCGGATGTCGTCATTGTTGTATTTAAGCAAAGGTCTAAAAATTTGATACCCCTCTTTCAAGGTTAAAAATGGATAAAAGCGCTGGGAAATTTCTTTGAATCTTCTATTCTCTTCTATACGGATCCTTTGGTCTGGGTTTGAAAACGTATGGGACATCAAATGCTCCAAAGAATAGCTGACGATATCCCAAAGAGAGTAACTGACGATAAGGACAAGGCTGCTCCAGTCTTCTATGGTGCGGGCCAATACGCGGTTCAGCACATTTTTTCTCAATTTCTGACATAAAATGCATGGGTTCTCTGAACGCGCCAGGCCGTCATCCTTCTCTCCGATGTCATACCATATTAATTCTACCCCCCGGCCATGCCAATATGATTCTAATTTCATTTTTTCTGCGCCGGTGTATCTGTGATTCGGAAATGTGGCCGAATGTGCCGTAAAATCAAATCCAAAATCATCCTTTGCCGTTGTGATCAGATCCAAAACAACGGTCGAGTCCTTGCCGCCGGAAAACAGCACGAAGATATTTTTGCCGTCAAAGCCGTCAAGGATGCTTTCATGTTCTTTTTTCCACTGGCCGTAATCCAATTCCGAACACATATTTAATCTCCAAAGCCATCAATTGAACGAAGAAATAATGGTAGAATCACAACATATGGTTTTCAAGCCCTTCGAACTAACCGAAACACCCAGTCCGGGGCGATTTAAAGGATCTGCTTTGCCCCTTGAATCAAAAGATACATTCTCGGAGGTAACGTTTTTCTCGAGCAGAAATTGATCATAAGACCCATCATAGTAAACGGCATCCCGGCACAGCAGGCACAGAATCCTGCCCGCAGCGGAAAGCACGCCGGATTCGCCCAGCTGACAGCCGATTTGGAACGATACGCCGTTTGACCTTAAATAGTCGATCATTTTTAATGAATTTTTAAACCCGCCGCATTTGGACAGCCGAATATTGATCATTTTATAATGATTTTCTTTGACGATTTTTTTGATATCGTCAAAGGAACATGCCGACTCATCGGCCATCAGAATTACGCCGGCCTCTTGCAAACGTTGTGCAAAATCGGCAATCTCAGGATCGTCCGGCATCATCGGCTGCTCGATGGCCTTGACATTGTATTCTTGGATCAGCGGGATATGCATAACGGCGAGCTGGTTATCCCAGCCGCAATTGATATCCACCCTTAGATCATAATCGTTTTCAAATACAAGACGAACGGTTTCGAGCATTGTTTTATTGTGTTCGAGATTTTTTCCAAGTTTCAACCGGAGCGTATTTATTTTTAATGTCTTAATCAAGCGACACATTTCCGTGACTTTTTCCCGGCTGTCCAGAGGAATGGCGGCGCCGTAGTGAATGCTGTCGGTAATGAAATCTTTGGAAAAATAGTCTCTGATGTATCGATTTTGATTTTTGCCCAATGCATCCAGCAGTGCTGTTTCAAGGGCGCAGATCGCCGAATTGTGCTCCTTTCCGATGGTGATCCCATCGATAAAATTCCAAATTTGAGAAATGTCGATCAGTTCCCGGGGGAACATCTTATGCTCTACAAAATGGCGTATACTTTCGACAGTGCTGTCTATAGACTCGCCCGTTACGTAAGACCTGGGTGCGCCTTCTCCATATCCGACAATTTTTCCCTGCTCGGCAATGATTTCGACAATAATATTATTGACGTAAGATCTTTTTCTGAGGGAGTGTGAAAAATCGAATGAAAACGGGAGTTTTACGTGGTGTATGACGACGGTGTCCAGATGCATTATCTTTCCCTTGCCTCGGCTTCGAGTGGCGATTCATCTGAATCTCTGTCAGGGAGGGTCAGCATGAAGACAGATCCTTCATCAGGCTCACTTTTTACGTCTATGGTGCCGCCATGATCCTGCATATTTTGATGAGCGATAAAAAGCCCCAGGCCGGTTCCGCTATGAATGCTGCTTTTGTGTTTTGTCGTAAAATAAGGATCAAATATACTATTGATCATGGATTGAGGAATTCCGGGGCCGTTATCTTTGATTTCAATGCGAATTTTAGCGGTTTTTTCCTTTTCGACAAATTTTTCTGCAAAAATTTCGATGGTTCCGCCTTCGGGAGTAAATTCCACCGCATTTGAAAGCAGGTTTAAAATGACCTCTTTCATCTTCGCGCTGTCCATCCACACCCGTCCGATGTCGGGATCGAATCTGCAGGTCACTGTGATCTTCTTGGCATTGCTCTGGGGCGACATAAGAAGCACCATTTTATCAATGAGATCGGGAAGATCACTCTGCTCGAATTTCGATTCTCTTTTTTTGACAAGATTCAGCAGTTCGGTAATGAGATTGTTTATCCGGCTCGTCTCTTCCATGGCGATCATATGAAATTTTTCCCGAAATTCCACATCATGGTATTTCTGGGGTATCATCTGTATAAATGTTCCGATGGCCGTCATGGGATTCTTAATTTCATGGGCCAGTCTTGCCGCCAGATTGCCCAGAAATGAGAATTTTTCGGAGCGGCTCAAAAGTGCTTGAGATTTTTTCAGCTCCACCATCTGTTCTTGCAGCCTGCAGTAGAGTTTTGCATTTTCTATGGCGATGGCAATCTGCGGCGAAAAAATTTCCAATGTTTCCCGGGTTTCTTTGGGAACACCCTTTTCACCGACGGCATCGGTGGCAAAAACGCCGATCACTCTGGAACGGGTGATGAGGGGAATCACATATACCGAGGTCGGTTTGCCGTGAGTTAACATAATGTTTTCTTTTCTCAAGGTCGATGTTTTTACTTCGGGCACGTATTCCGGCCGGCCGGTGTTGGTAACCCTGACCAGGATGTTGCTTAAACGATTCAGGGAAACCTTGTAATTTTGGATCTTCTCCGGCACTTTTTCGCCGAAACCGATGGCGTGTAGGTATTCAAGGACCCCCTCGTCTTCGTTAACGAGCATGATGACGGCACGGTTGATTCGGCATACATTGGACAGGATGTTCATGATCACCGTCAAAAGTTTTTCCAGATTCAGCACAGACAAGATTGCCTTGCCCGTCTCATGAATGGCTTCAAGCTGTTCAATTTTGCTGTTGAGGTCAACATTGAGTTTGTTGACCTCCGCGTACTTTTGCTCGATAATCTCCTTATCCCTTTCCATCTCGTCGATGGTTTCTTTGAGGACGGATTTGGATGTGAAAAACCGTGACGATATCTCGTGAAAGTGGTTTCTAAACGGCCACTTATATAGGTACTCGCAATAGGGGGCACCTTCAAAATAACAGCATTTTTCTTCAACGACGGAGGGTTTCCCGCCCCAAATCATCGGCAGATAAGCATAAGCGCCCTGATTATACAGACAAATGTCTTTTGTTACATCCATCTCAGGATTCCAGTAAAGACGGAGCACCGCCGTACTGCCTTTGATTTTAACGAGATCTATTTTCTTGCTCCTATTCCATTTGTCATTGACGATCTGCAAGTTCTTGAGAACTTTTTTAACGGACCAGAATGCCTTGAAGATAATTCTTTGGGCATAACCCAGAGATGTTTTTTCGATGGCATATCTGGCTATTTTATAGGCAACCATTTCATCGTCGAGCATTAATTTGGCCCGATCAAACAATCTGGATACCACGGCACAGGAAATCCAGTTGTTGGGATCGCTTAAAAAGCTCTCAGGATCCGGAAGGGCATCAATCGCGGGATCGAGGTTGATAAGAAGGCTTGATGGGTCCCCTTGATAATGTGTTTTCATATAATCGATGATTGCCCGGGAGTTTATACAGCTGGTTTCTTTTTCCATTTCAGTATGCCTTATAAAGGTAAAATCCGAGTGCTTCTCTCTCCTGACATCAACTCTTTATATTCGGCGATTAAATCAGGGATATGCTTTCTGAAAGCTGAAAGACTTTTTTCCTGAACGTTGAAAATATCTCTGCGGCCGGACTTAAAACATTGATCCGGAATCATTTTGTTCTGCAGTGCCTGAACCGGAAGTCTGAAAAAAGGCATGACCTCTTGGATCGCATTATGAAGCTTCGGGGTATGATTGGAAAGATTAAATATTTCTTTTGTATATGCGAGTACGGTTTCATGGTTCAGGTGTTTGGACGGCCGCCTGACGATATTCTGTCCAAAAACACCGTCATCATCGAATTCAACATCCGGAAGGGAAACGGCGAGATTATGGATTTTGGTTTTAGGATACACATGGCATTCTCCGATTTTAAAGACATATCCACCCGGGCCCTTGTTTTTAGATAGATTTCGCGCGAACGCAAGGCTCTCTTTAAGATCTCCTTCGGTATCGCCGGGATATCCCGCGATCATAAAGACCATCAGGGGAATTCCACTTTTTACGGCTTGCTTAAAGATGGCCTTGGTGTTGGAGATGTATTTTTCGTAATGAGATCGATCCTTGACCTTATTCATGCGCCGCAACGTATGATAACTGGCGGATTCGAATCCAAGGGCCATTATCCCGCACACATCCGCAATTTGCGGGATTATCAGCGGATCAAGAACATCACAGCGAGTTTCAAAATTAACCTTTATCCCCAATGATTGGAAAAATTGAAACAGATCGAATGATTTGAATAGTGCATCGCTGATTAAAAGGCTGCGGAGATTGTTTTGATCTAACAGGTTTGCCAGATCTTTCCGGACGATCTCAGAAGGAACCGTTTTCCTGTGGGGCCGCAAATAATCTTCCATACAGAAGTTGCACTGAAAAGGGCATCCACGGCTAAACGCATATGGAAGTATATCGTATTTCCCTGAATTTATTAATAAGTCAAGATCCAAGACTGCTTTTTTAGTCAGATCGAACCGACCTGCTCTTTGGGTCGAATGAATTTTAGCATCTTGTTTCCAGACCAGACCGGAAAGATGATGCTTGATGGGATTTTCGCCCCTGCAGAGTAATTCGACGATCTTGAGCGTTGTTTCTTCACCTTCGCCGATCACGATTAAATCGACGGCCGAAGTCCTGGAAAAAATTTCTTCATAGTAAATGGTCGGGAAATACCCACCTAAAAATATAAAAGTATCCGGAACGTGCGCCTTTATGCGGTTGCACAAATCAATGACTTCTTCGGATTGGGAAATTGCTGTGCACGAGATGCCGACCCCCTTCGGTTTCAGTTGGGTCAGATCTAATATCAATTCTGCGTAGATCTGTTCTTTTCCGTTTTTGCCAAGGGGCAAACCATAGTCCATGGGTATGGAGATGACCTTGATATTCTCTTCGGGAAGGCTGCGCTTAACAAAGCTTGCGATTTCCATGATAGATAGCGGGTAGGCCGGAACATACATCCCGATATTTTTAGAAAACGGTTCGATGAACAATATCAATGCTGCCTCCTGCTTAGAGACCTTTGCAAAACGCCCCTTTTTGCCCAATCCGCCGGCCGAAGATGCCGCTGGCGGTGAGGCGGACAAGTATCGCCGTTGAGCCCTCGTATCAAGTCCTCGACATACTTGAGTATGCGTGTCGAAGATCCCGTTAACAAACGGGGCGGGTTGATTCTCGGCCTCGCGTTCTTGTCCCGCCTTTAGGTGGGAGATCTCGACCGAAAATCCTAATTTTGAGATAGCTTCTAGTGTTATGACATACCGTTTACGAGACGTTCCCAAGAAAGGGTTCCAGCAAAGAGATCGGTGCCGGCGCTTTAATTTCGGTATATGAAGGCGAAAACAATGCGAGTGCCGGATATTTTTTCCACTGATACCAGCCTTCAGGGTATTTATAAATATAATGTTCCATGAATTTCAATATCACAGCTCCGACGGACATGTCTATGGATCGCTGAAAATGTTTTGCCATTTCTTCCCATGACGTTGCAATAAATTTATATTTGTGCCGACCCACTCTGTGCATAACACCAAAAACAACGGATGAACCATATCTTTTTGATAATATATTGATGGTTTTATCCAGACGGATCTGTTGCCCCAAAAAATATATTTTGTTCCGGCGACAGGGTTTCCATTCATCGATCTCATCGCACATGGTAATGACAATTCGATTCTCTTTAAGATTATCACAGACTGCCTTCACAACATTGGGCGTTTGGTCTGCATCTATAATGTTTATCGAAAAATTGTTTGCTTGCTGCATGGTCATGTCCCGCAATTTTTTTGTTTTGAATTTTGCGACAATCGATACAGGATAGTTCAATGCGCCAAGAAACGTCGGTATGAACTCGATCCCTCCGTAATGTCCCGTAATCAGCAGTATGCCTTTGCCCTTGGAAAGCGCCTGGTTTATGGTGTGCAATCCTTCATTTTTCATATGTATTTTGTAAAAATTTCGCAATGTTTCAGGAGCGGAATAGACATTGACAAATTTTTCGTAATAGTGAGACAAGATCCCTCGGAAGATACCTTTTGTGATCGATCTCAATTCAGAACGGTTTTTGCGGCCTATGAAAACGGTTTTCACGGCCGCTTTGATTTTCCATTTCTCTTTTCTGTTAAAGAAAAAGTATAATTTCCCCAGAATGCCGATGTAGTAATACGTGAACATCCACCCTATTTTTCTGCACATCGTGATGTTAGGGCCCCATTGCAAAAAAGTACTTAAGTTTAGACTCATGGCAGCACCTCCTTGTTAGCCAGCAGGGTTTGAATGACTCGGCTTTATCTCGATTGAAAAATTTTGGGAATTCTACCCTTTTCGGTTAATGGCAAGTAATTAACAAAATAATATTTTATCAATAGGTTATAAGACTTGATATGCTTTACAAAAAAGAACTGATAACAACTGGAGGTGGTCGTGTGAAAAGAAAGCAACGTGTAGATTGAGTCGTTTTAGGTCCGGCCAGCGTCTATTCTGATACCTATCAATCCGATTAATGGATTTATTTACTCAAAAAGCATGCCAGAATTAAATGTGCGGATAAGTATTTTACAAATAAAACGTTTTGACTTAAAATGTTTAATTGTTTTATTGTAACTGCCTATTTCAATTATTGTTTTGGTTAAATACCTTTGGCCGGTGAAAATTCGTATAATGGGTTAATACTGAAAATGGAATGTAACCGCAGTGTCCGCTTCTCAAAGTGCACGGAAAACTGTGCATGGTTGCACAATTTTCTGTGCACTTCCGACCTGACGCCGGATGATTGTTTTTCAGTAAACAGGGATTTCTTTAATGTTAAGATGAGATTCCATGGACATATAGGCTGTCTGCATCACCGGATCTGCTCAATTTGGCATGCAGATTGCTAAAGATCGGGGGATATCATGGATAATCGGAGAAAAATTGTTGAGCCTTTTGGGAATTATTACGCATGAAAAAAAAAGGTACGATTCTTGTGGTTGATGATGAAAACGGGGTCCGTGAGTCGTTTAACATGGTCTTAAAGGACGATTATCACGTGCTTCTCGCCGGAACCGGGCAGGAGGCAATGGATATTTTTAAGAAAAATTCCATCGACCTCATTCTTCTCGACATTTTGTTGCCTGACGTAAACGGGCTTGATTTACTTGAAAAACTGGTAGAGACAGATCCGAATTCGGAAATCATCATGGTTACCGCCGTCAATGAAGTCCAAACGGCGGTGCAGGCCATTAAGCTGGGCGCTTACGAATATATTATTAAACCTTTTGTGGTGGATGACGTCTTGACCGTGATTCGGCGTGCATTGGAAAAACAAAGCCTTGTCAAAGAGGTCACGTATCTCAGGAATGAATTGGAACGGTACCATCCATTTGAAAAAATGGTGGGTAAAAATAAAAAAATGAGAAAAATTTTTGAGTTGATTTCCACCGTGGCCCGAAGTGACGGTACCGTGCTCATTCAAGGTGAAAGCGGCACCGGAAAGGAACTGGCCGCGAGGGCGATACACAATCTCAGCGATAGAAAGGACCAGCCGTTCGTGGTGGTCAATTGTGCGGCCATACCGGCAACATTGATGGAGAGCAAGATTTTCGGCCACAATAGAGGCGCTTTTACAGGCGCCAGCATGACCAGCATCGGAAAGCTGGAGCTTGCCGACGGGGGAACGGTTTTTCTGGATGACATGGATTCTCTCGATGTGAATATGCAGGCCAAGCTTTTAAGGATCCTCCAGGAAAAGGAGTTTGAACGGCTCGGCAGTTCAAAGGTTATCAAGATCGATGTCAGATTTGTTGCAGCGTCGAACAAAGATATTAACGATTTGATTTCAATCAATAAATTTCGCGATGATCTCTATTATCGACTGAATGTTTTTCCCATACGGCTGCCGCCGTTGAGAGAGAGAAAGGATGATATTCCGCTGCTTCTGAATCATTATTTGGAATTGAATGCCGGCAAAACCGGAAAACCGCCAAAGATTTTTTCGGAAAAAGCGATTAAGGCGTTGACCGCATACCATTGGCCCGGAAATATTCGAGAACTCAAGAACCTTGTGGAAAGATTATCTACCATCACCGAAGGCCCGATGATCGATCTTGACGCCGACGCCCCTTATAATTTTGGCAAAAAGAAGATTAAGGATATGCCCCTTAAAAAAGCCGTGAGCATATTTGAAAAAAATTATATTTTCGAGGTTCTTGAAAGAGTGGATGGGAATCGGACAAAAGCGGCAAAAATACTCGGCATACATCGAAATACCCTTTTAGCCAAGACAAACGATTTCGACCAGCGATAATGTTTTTTACATCCCCGTTTAAGGAGATAAAATGAAGTCTCACGCCGGTTGGAAGAACAAATGCAAAAAAATCAACTTAAAGTACAGCATATGGATAATCAACACCCTCGTATTTTCGCTGTTGATAAGTCTGGTTTTTTATCTGCGCATCAACAGGCCTGATAGGTCATCTGTCCATGCCGTTTTTGTTGTACTCGCCCAGTTTCTTATTGTTGTTGGTCTGTCGGTACTCTATAGAAAATACAAAGATAAAGACAGCGCGCTGAGGCAAAGTCGTTTCGAGCTGATGACCATCAAGGAACTTACGGAGATCAGCAGCAGGAGTTTTAATATGCATCATTTGCTCAGGTTAATGCTCGAAAAAGCAATGGACGTATCCAAGGCGAGAATCGGATCCGTATTAAAGTTCGAACCTGAAAAACGATGTTTTTACATTATGGTATCAAAGGGGCTCAAGGGAAAATTAAAAAAAGGTTTCTGCATCGATGTGGCTGAATCAATGGTAAGTTCGATAGCATTTGATAAAAAACCGCTCCTTGTTCAGGATCTGGAAACCGATTCAAGGATTCATCGGACAAATAATCCGATTTACGGCCCGCCGTCATTTTTAAGCATGCCGATTTTCGTGAGAGACCAATTGTTCGGGGTATTGAATCTTTCCTGCAAAGAAACAAAGGAGATTTTCGGACCCGATGATGAAAAAATTATGACCATAATCACCGGTGAGATCGGCCTTGCCCTTGAAAATGTTTTGCTCTATTCACAGATAAGGACCATGCCGACACCACAAAAAGTTGAACTGCCTTCGTATCATCGATAGAGGATACGCCCAATCATCCTCTTTAAAGAAGCCATCTCAAATTTTTATCATTTGTCCTTGACATGAATTTATAAAATGTTTATAGGACCTTCTTTAAATAGAGTGACCCTTATTACAATTGTAAGACGAAGCCGCCGGCAAATGAACCGCGGAAATCGGTCGTTATCCGGCGGTAGAATTAGGATCCCGGAGCAGCACGGAATATGAGCCTGAATCAATTGCTGGCGCAGAGAAAAACCGCCATTTTAAAAGCGTGGTTTACCTCTACGATCGAGACGTATCCATCGGATACGGCAAAATTTTTAAAGAGCCAGAAAGACCCTTTTGCCAACCCTGTGGGTCGAACGATCAATCATGGATTGGAAGAATTGCTTGACGAACTTTTAAAGGAGATGGATCCTAAGATCATGCAGCCCCTTCTGGACTCGATCATTCGAATAAGGGCGATTCAGAACTTTTCCCCTTCCCAAGCCACAAGTTTTATTTTTTCCCTAAAAGACGTCGTTAGAGAAACCTTAAAAAAAGAGGATACCGAATCAAAGCACTTTAAAGAGCTTCTGTTGTTCGAGTCAAAGATCGATGAACTCGGCATGATGGCGTTTGACATTTATATGAAGTGCCGCGAAAAGATATATGAACTCAAAGCCAACGAGATGAAAAACAGGACGTTCAAGGCTTTCAAGCGGGCGGGTTTAGTGCGTGAGATGCCGGCGGAGTAGCCGGATTTAGATAATATTAATATGTAAGTTGGCTTCAAACGACATATCGGTTTTGTAACGTCATGACGTTTTTATTGTTAAAACGATGTGACCTGGAATGTTATTAAACAAAAACCATCATGGCGTCATGAAGCCGGTGAGTGAGGTAACGGTATAATGATTATTAGTTACATGTATTCCCTCATAGCGGTCATCGTTCTGTTTTTGCTGGCGTTTATCGGTGTCAAACTTCCTGGGGGCGAGGTATTATTCGGAATTATCATACCTTATCTGGCCATCGTTATATTTATCTTGGGGTTTATCAACCGGGTTGTAGACTGGGCACGATCCCCGGTTCCTTTCAGGATTCCCACAACCTGCGGTCAGCAGAAAACACTTCCATGGATTAAACCGGCCAACATCGATAACCCCACCACCACAGGCGGCGTTATTGTTCGAATGATTCTGGAGGTCGTTTTATTCAGGTCGTTGTTCAGGAATACTAAATGTGCCATCAAAGAAGGCACCAAGATCTCCTACGAATGGGAAAAATGGCTCTGGCTATTTTCCCTGGCCTTTCACTGGGCGTTTTTCACCGTATTATTCAGACATCTGCGTTTTTTTACCGAACCGGTGCCGGCGGCCGTGCAATTGGTAGCCAAACTGGATGGCTTCTTACAGATCGGTCTGCCGGAACTCAGGATATCCGGCGTGGTGCTCCTTGTCGCCGTAACCTTACTCTTTTTGAGAAGAATATGGATTCCCCAGATAAAATACATATCGCTGGGTTCGGACTATTTTCCGCTTTTTCTTATTTTCGGCATCGCGTTTACCGGTATTTTGATGCGGTATTTTACCAAAGTGGATATCGTGGGCGTCAAGGAGTTCACCATGAGTCTGGTGACCTTTAAACCCCACATCACAAAAGGCATCGGCAGCATTTTTTATATTCATCTCTTTTTTGTCAGCGTGCTTTTGGTCTATTTCCCGTTCAGCAAACTCATGCACCTGGGCGGCATTTTTATGAGCCCCACGCGAAATCTGGCCAACAACAGCCGGGCCAAAAGACATATCAATCCATGGAATTATCCGGTTAAGGTTCATACCTATGCCGCTTATGAAGATGAATTCAGGGAAAAAATGATCGAGGCCGGTCTCCCTGTGGAAAAGACGATAGCGCCGGAGGAACCCGAGGAAGAGAAAAAGGAGTAAATCATAATGTCGGAACTTTCAAAACCTGATGAACTGTTCACCCATATAGAGCATAAACCCCCGCAAACAGACTGGATGGATACGCCTGCAGAAATCAAGAAGGGCATCTATTCCTATGCTGCAAATCCAAAAAGTCTCGAGTACGTCGGTTTTCCGTTTGCACGCCAATGGAATCCTGCCGAAGAAGACTGGAAGCTGCCCGAAAATTGGAAAGAGATCATTTCAAAAGGTTTCAGAGAACGGCTCGACCGGTTTCGCTCCGTCAAGGTGTTTATGGACATTTGCGTTCGCTGCGGCGCCTGTGCGGATAAATGCCATTTTTTTATCGGATCCGGCGATCCCAAAAACATGCCGGTTTTGCGAGCGGAGCTTCTCCGGTCGGTGTATCGAAACGATTTTACCACCGCCGGCAAAATCATCGGATCATTGGGCAAGAGTTTTAAAAAGATGATCGGCGCAAGAGAACTCACCGAAGATGTCTTAAAAGAATGGTGGTATTATTTATTTCAATGTTCGGAATGCCGGCGCTGCTCGGTTTTTTGTCCCTACGGCATCGATACGGCGGAAATTACCATCATGGGCCGTGAACTGTTGAACCTCATCGGCCTGAATATCGACTGGATTGCAACGCCGGTTGCCAATTGCTCGCGAACCGGAAATCATCTCGGGATTCAGCCCCATGCCTTCAAGGATATGCTCGATTTCTTTGGCGACGATATTGAAGAGATTACCGGCATAAAGGTGGAACCCAGTTTTAACAAAAAGGGTGCGGATATCCTATTTGTTACCCCGTCGGGCGATGTGTTTGCCGATCCCGGAACGTTTACATGTATGGGCTACATGATGTTGTTTCATTATTTGCAGGAAAAATACGGGTTCGATATCACCTGGAGCACCTATGCTTCCGAGGGCGGAAACTTCGGCTTTTTTACATCCCATGAAATGATGAAGCGGTTGAATGCAAAGATGTACGCAGAAGCAAAACGGCTGGGGGTGAAATGGATCCTCGGCGGGGAGTGCGGTCATATGTGGCGGGTCATTCACCAGTATATGGATACAATGAACGGTCCGGCCGATTTTCTGGAAGTACCGGTTTCCCCCATCACCGGCACAGTATTCGAAAATGCCAGATCGACCAAGATGGTTCATATTACCGAGTTTACCGCCGACCTCATCAAACATAACAAGCTGGAGCTCGATCCCAGCCGAAATGATCATCTAACGATGACTTATCATGATTCCTGCAACACGTCTCGTGGTATGGGATTATTGGAAGAGCCGCGGTATGTTATCAAGAACGTATGCAAGAATTATTATGAAATGCCGGCCAATACCATTCGGGAACAGACATTCTGCTGCGGCAGCGGATCCGGCCTGAATGCCGGTGAAAACATGGAACTGAGAATGCAGGGCGGGTTGCCGAGAGCCAATGCAGTCAAGTATGTTCATGATAAACACGGCGTAAACATGATGGCCTGCATTTGCGCCATTGACCGGGCGGCGTTGTCTGCATCCATGGAATACTGGGTGCCTGATGTAGAAATAACCGGCGTCCACGAACTGGTGGGCAATGCGCTGCTTATGCCCGGAGAGCAAAAGAGGACAATGAACTTGCGCAGTGAGCCGCTGCCGGGGATGGAGGATGAAGATGCCGAATAACAAGAAGATGTATGATAAGGGAAAAGTGATTGCAGGTTTATGCATCTTTCTGATTTTGATAACGTTTCCTTTCTGGTACAACCTTGGGAAGGCCGCTCCGGCGCCGGAACTCAAGCTCACCGCTAAAGCCAAAGCCGCCAAGGAGTGTGTCTTGCCCACGCAGACCATGAAGGCCGACCATATGCAGCTTCTGAATGAATGGCGGGATTCGGTGGTTCGAGATACCAAGCGAATCTACGTCAGCAGCGACGGGAAAGAATATAATATGAGTCTTTCCAATACGTGCCTTGATTGCCACGGGGCAAGGGCTGAATTTTGTACAAAGTGCCACAATTATGCTTCGGTAACCCCTTACTGCTGGGATTGCCACATCGATCCGAAGGAGGTAAAGTGATGGAAAGCAGTAGGAGAAGCTTTTTGAAAATAGCTGGGATTTCAGCACTGGGTTTAGGGGCCAAGCCGGTCCTCGATGTCATGGCTTCCTCCGGCGAAGCGGCAAAACCGAAGACCATGAGAAATCCAAATGCCCTTTTAGCCAAGAGATGGGGGATGGTCATCGATACTCGAAAATTGAAGACCGAAGAAGATTTGAAACCGTTGATCGATATTTGTAATAAAATTCACAATATCCCTCACTTTGACAATCCCCATCACGAAATCAAGTGGATCTGGTCCGAAGAGTTTGAAAATGATTTTCCCATGCAGGAAGCGAGCTTTCTGGATGACAGACTCAAACACATGCCCTTTTTAACGCTCTGCAATCATTGCAATCAGCCGCCATGCGTCCGGGTTTGTCCCACAAAGGCAACCTTTAAACGCGAAGACGGCATCGTGATGATGGATTATCATCGATGCATCGGTTGCAGATTCTGTATGGCGGCGTGTCCCTATGGATCGAGAAGTTTCAATTTTCGTGATCCACGGCCTTTCATAAAGAAATTGTATACAAAATACCCCACGCGAACCAAAGGCGTTGTCGAAAAATGCGATTTTTGCGCGGAAAGACTGGCGGTAGGAGAAATGCCCGCATGTGTGGAGGTGTCCAAGGGCGCCCTCGCTTTCGGCGATCTTGATGATCCCAACTCGGAAGTCAGAAAATTGTTGAGGGACAACTACACCATTCGTCGTAAACCGGCCCTGGGAACGGGGCCATCAGTTTTTTATATTGTATGAGGTGGTTATGCTTGAAAAGGCGTTGACAGGAACAAAGAGATACTATGGGTGGATGGCGGCGCTGTTGGTCGTTATCGGTGTTGGTTTTATCTGTTATCTGTGGCAGTTCAGATTCGGCTTGGGACTGACCGGCATGAGCCGGGATGTATCCTGGGGATTTTATGTGGCCCAGTTTACATTTCTGGTCGGTGTCGCCGCATCGGCGGTCATGGTGGTTTTGCCTTACTACCTGCACAACTACAAAGCATTCGGCAGGATCACCATTTTAGGGGAATTCCTGGCAGTGGCGGCGGTATCCATGTGCATTTTATTTATTTTCGTGGATCTTGGGCAGCCCATCCGCATCATGAATGTTATATTGCATCCCACACCCAATTCGATGCTTTTCTGGGACATGATCGTCTTGAACGGCTATCTGTTTTTGAATATCATTGTCGGCTGGAAAGTGCTCGAGGCCGAGCGGAACAATGTTGCGCCGGCCGGCTGGTTAAAGCCGCTGATCTATCTGTCCATTCCCTGGGCGGTCAGCATCCATACGGTAACCGCCTATCTTTACTGTGGCCTTCCCGGGCGGGGATTCTGGTTAACCGCTATTTTGGCACCGCGTTTTCTTGCGTCGGCCTTTGCCGCAGGGCCGGCATTTTTAATCCTTTTGTGCATGATCGTCAGGAAAGTAACCAAGTTCGACCCCGGTAAAGAGCAAATCCAGTCACTGGGAAAGGTCGTAGCTTATGCTACCTGTGTTAGTATGTTCTTCTTTCTATGCGAGGTATTTGTAGCGCTTTACAGCCGGATCCCCGAACATACGGAGCATCTAAAGTATCTGTTTGTGGGACTTCACGGACACGGGGTCCTTGTGCCCTGGATGTGGGCGTCCGTAATCTTGACGACGGTGGCGATTATTCTGCTGGTGAATCCTGTAACCCGCAGAAACGAGACCGTCCTGGCCCTGGCCTGTGTGGCCGTATTTGTCGGAACGTGGATCGACAAGGGGCTCGGGATGATCTCCGGCGGATTTGTACCGAATCCTTTCAATCAGGTCACTGAATATGTCCCGACATTACCCGAACTTGCCATTTCCATCGGCGTATGGGCTGTGGGTTTTCTGATTTTGACCGCCCTATTTAAGATTGCGGTAACGGTCAAGGAAGAAGTTGAAGGATTAATATAAACGTCGTCTGACAATTACACAAAAGGGGTTCATTTGTTTGAATGAACCCCTTTTTTTTGCGTTGAAAACATATCCTCTGGTCAGGGCTCTTAAAGATAGGTATCGATGAAAAATTATCCTGCTACGCCGGCTGTTCGTGCGTTAACGGCCGGAAAAATAAATTTTAAACCGCACCTCTATTCATATGAAAACCATGGCGGCACCCGTCAAGCAGCCTCGGTTTTTAATGTGCCGGAACATCAGGTGATCAAAACCCTTGTCATGGAGATCGATTCAAAACAGCCGCTTTTGGTGTTGATGCATGGGGATTGCGAAGTGTCCGTCAAACAACTGGCCCGCAAACTCAATGTCAAACGCATCGGGTTTTGCGATTCAACATCGGCTCAAAAGCATACCGGCTATAAAGTGGGCGGCATCAGTCCTTTTGGAACGCGAAAATCGCTCCCGGTGGTTGTGGAATCGTCGATTATGATTCTCGATAGAATTTACATCAACGCCGGTAAGCGGGGGTTTATGGTTGAAATCGATCCCCGGGATCTTTCAAAAGTCTTGCCGCTTCAGGAAGCGAACGTTGCGGTTTGCCACTAGAAGCCACCTCAAAAAAGTCTTTTTGCCCGATATCGGCGTTGAGCCCTCGTTTCAAGTCCTCGACATACTTGAGTATGCCTCCGGGTTGATCCTCGGCCGCGCCTTGATCTCGACCAAAAATCCCAATTTTGAGATGGCTTCTATGTTCCGTTTTCAAGATTCATAAATTTCGCGTTTGTTATCTCTGTGATCCACCATGTAGAGCAGCGTTCCTTTTTCTCTGATTTTGTCCAAGAGAGACGGAAGCCTTTGCCGGTCAATCTGGTAGATTCTGAAGTAAAAATTCAGATAGCCTTCGGGAACGTTGTCCGTTGAACTCAGGATGCTGGCGGTGCGCGCGCCATATGCGTGGATGAGTTCCCGGACCTCTTTGATGATGCCGGTCATATCTTTAATTCGAATGGCAAATTGAATACCCTTTTTCCCCAATCCGCTTAACGACAAGAGGACCCTGAAAATATCACTTCGCGTAATGATTCCGACCAGCCGGTTATTTTCGTCAACTACCGGAAGTCCTGAAATCTTTTTTTCCAACAGTACGGCGGCGGCTTCTTCCACCGTGTCATCCGGTTTTGCAGTATAGACCGGCGTTTTCATTAAATTCCTGACTTGTATTTTGGAGATTAAGAATAAAAGCTCGTGCATATCGAGGGTTGTTGCATCGGAAGGAGATGCTTTTTTCAAATCTCTGTCGGTGATGATGCCCGCAAGCTTTTCATTTTCCATGACCGGCAGTATTTTAATGTTGTGTTCCTGTAAAATATAAATGGCGTTTTGCATGGAATCATCGACGTCTACCGTTGTCACTGCTCTACTCATCCAATTTTTAACCAGCATCTTGTTTCCTCCTGTGGTTGATTAGATCGCTGATCATGTTTCTCAGAACCCTGGCCCAGATAAATTCGAACCCAAGAACATATATCACGAAAGCACCCTGTACGATCTGCCGGACCTACAGGGCAGGCGAAAGTTCGAAAACACGAAAGAAAATTTTATTCGGTCTTAAAAAACATGGTCCTTTGGGCCATGGTTGAATGGCGTATATTTCGGATCAAAATATGTACCATGCGCACCAGAACAGACAAAGCAAATTCAATCCGGGAATAACCAAAACTTGATTTTCCCTCGGGTTGTGAGCTCGGCTCGGGTTTTAACTTTTATCCTTTTTCGAGCTTTCATACTTTCGCCTGCCCTGTAGGTCCGGCAGATCGTACAGGGTGTTTTCGTGATTATTTTTAAAAATTTCTTGCCAGCAAAAACACCGGATGAATAATTAACACAGGGATTATCTCATAAAAATGAGTTCACTTCAAGCATCCATCAACCATTTCGAATTCAAAGTATCTTGACTTGAAGATGAAAAGTTTTTATGAAGTGAATTCCTGTAAAATTGATACATTCAGAGAAACGAAAGGCAGCGATAAGAGATAAATGAAGGATAGAATTAAAGGCATCATCGAAAGTTCTGTTTTACGTGCCCATAAAAATAAAGAATTGCCGTCGGCAGAATTTCCTGAAATCGAGGTTGAAGTCCCCAAAATCGTATCTCACGGAGATTTTTCCACCAATATCGCCATGGTCGCCGCATCTGTCCAAAAGATGCCGCCGCGAAAGATTGCGGAAACAATTCTAAAACATATCGAAGATCCGGACCATATTTTGGCGAAAATGGAAATCGCGGGCCCCGGATTTATAAATTTCTTTATAAAGACAGAGGCCTGGCATCCTGTTTTACGTAAAATTCATCAAGAAGATATGACTTACGGTGCCTTAAACCTCGGACAGGGTAAAAAAATACAGGTGGAATTTGTTAGTTCCAATCCTACGG
>CAZQAF010000035.1:0-36216 GCA_964591175.1 uncultured Desulfobacteraceae bacterium
GTCGAATTTACAGCTTGCACATTTCATGTTGCCGATATTTTGATAAAATGGTTTAGAAGTGGTTTCAAAACCCCCTCTCGGGCTCAATCCGCCAAAGGCGGACAAGTCTCTGTGTTGGACTGAGACGTCCAATCCTCGAAATATTCCCAATATTCTTGCGGTTGGCCGTTTCAATCCGCCTTGACCTTGAGCCCGATTGAAGCTTTTGAAACCACTTCTATAAAAAATCCTCTAATGGGAAAAAGCCGATCGGCCCTGAAAGATGATTTTGCAGAGCCGATCGGCAGAAGAAAAAGGGGTAATATGACAATGGAGGTAAGACCAAGTTTCACCCCGATAAAATAAAAAGCAAATTTCGTACCAATTTTTTAAGATGAATTTTCAGCGAATTCGCGAACCGGTTTTAAACCATATTTTTTCATCCGGTTCCAGACCGTGATCCGGGAGACTCCCAGAAGACGCGCTGCCTGGGTCTGATTGCCGCCGGTTTGTTTAAGGGCGTTGATGAGCCGGCTTTTTTGAATCTCATCGCGGTCTAAAGCGATATGTCCCTGTTGAGATGGCCGAATATTATTTTGGAAAACATCCGGAGGCAGATGCTGCGGTTCGATCACAGCGCCGTTGCAGGTGACGAAGGCATATTCCAGCGCGCTTTTTAATTCTCTGACATTTCCCGGCCATGCATAATTCATGAGCGTTTCCATGGCAGGGTTGCTGATGGCTTGGATATTTTTGTCGTTTTTAAGCCGAATCCTTCGAAAAAACGATTCCGCCAAAAGCGGAATATCGCTTCGTCTGTCTCTCAGGGGAGGAATGATGATGGGAATGACATTGATTCGGTAAAACAAATCTTCCCTGAACAATCCCGAGTCCACAAGGTTTTTCAAATTTTTGTTGGTCCCGGATATGATGCGAACATCGATGTGAACCGGTCGATTGTCCCCCACCCGCTCGATGACTTTTTCTTCCAGCACCCGCAACAGCTTGATCTGGGTCGAAAGCGGCAGGTCGCCGATTTCATCTAAAAATATATTTCCGCCCTGGGCCGCCTCGAACCGGCCTTCCCGGTTTTGAAAAGCGCCTGTAAACGCACCTTTGACATGGCCGAACAGCTCGCTTTCCAACAGGGATGCATTGAGTGCCGCACAATTGACTTTAAGATACGGTCTCTTGCGCCTGGAACCGGCATTATGAATCGCAGCGGCCACGAGTTCTTTACCTGTTCCGCTTTCACCAAAAACAATCACCGGCGCATCCGAACGTGCTGCATTGGAAATCAAATCGAATACTTGGTGCATTGGCCCGGAATCACCGAGAATGCCGTGAAACCCGTCTCTGGAACTTAATTCTCTGCGAAAGGCTTCGATTTGAGTTTCCTTTTTTAAAAGTTCGGAAATATCGGTCAGGGTTTCAACCGCGCCGATCACCTTGCCCCGGTTATCGTAAAGCAGCGAGGCATTTTTTAAGACGGTGATATAACTGCCATCCGCCCGCTGGACGGCACATCTGTTTAGTTTAACAGCGCCGGTTCTGAACAAAACACACCAGTGATCCCCTCTTGTTTTTCTTGCGGCTTCACAGGTATGACAGTTCAAACTAGTGCAAGGCTCTCCGATGATTTGGGTCTGAGTATAGCCGGTTATTTTTTCAAAAGCCTTGTTGGCAGAGACAATGGTTCCGGCTTTATCGACGATCATGATGCCGTCCTGGATGGTATCTACCACGGTCTTCCAGTATTCGTTCAACTCGTGTTCAAACATGTTAATTTCTCCTGTTAAGCCTTAACATATGTTAAGCATGACTCTTAACAATTTAACATTGTCATTGCAAGTGAAAAATTTAGGCGGTTGTAAAACCAATACGTTTTTTAAAAGGCTCAAATAACATGCTCGCCCATATTTTGCCGCCAATAATAACTGGTCATATTATAGAGAAAGACAAATCATTTCAGATTCCGTTTTCAAAAGCAGTCTCGGGAACATAAATTTAACTATCTATAATAATTAAATTATAGGATTTTACCAAATTGACTTTAAATACTGGCATCAACTTTGCACACATTTATGCAGACAGAAAAGAAAATAATTAGGGTGAACAATTGGAAACAGAAATAAAACATAAATTTGATCTTAGAGAAGCCATTGCGCCTTTTGCTTTTTTAAAAGTCACGCAGGCATTCAGGGATATGAAACCCGGAGATATCTTGCAGCTTACAGGAGACGACCCCAAAATTCGAATAGAGATTTTTAAGGTTTTACATACCGTTCATTACACCGTGGTCGATACCCAAGAGGAAGGGAATTATTATTGTATCAATATTAAAAAAGAAACTTAAAAGTCACTTTGGCGGCTAAAATAAAACGCGATAAAAAGGAGGAGATTATGTCGGATTTAGATTTAAGCACCATTGAAGCAGCAGGTACGGCAGATGCAAGGGGAAGCGCCTGTCCGGGGCCCCTTCTGGAAGCCAAAAAAGGCATCGGTAAGGTAAGAGTGGGGGAAATTCTGGAAATATTTTCCAATGACTCCGGCACCCGGATCGATGTTCCCGCATGGGCCAATAAGGTCGGTCACGAATATCTTGGTTTTTTGGAAGTCGACGGATACGACAAACATTATGTTCGTAGAAACAAATAGGTAAAACTATGCCATCCAGGGGAATTCCCAAAGGAAAGATTCTAATTCTGGCCACAGAAACCTGTGCCTATCCCGGAGCAAATTCGGTGGGACAAGCGCATTCTACATATCCTGCCAACACTTATATTCTAAGGGTTCGTTCGCCCGTACTCTTTCCGGAACACTTTTATCTGGACTGTTTCAAGAAAGGGATCAGCGGGATCTTAATCATGTCTTGCGGCGAAGAGTGTCCCTATGAGGGGGCTTATCATGCGTTGGCAAAGAGAGTAGACCGGGTTTATAAAATGATGAAAGAGAGGAATCTGGATATTCGAAGGCTTCGCTTGACGGCCATCTGCACAGTCTGCAATCGGCCGTTTCTCAAAGAAGTGAAGGACATGAATGCGCTTATCGAAGAAATCGGACCTCCTGAATATAAAGAGGTGGCTTGAACGGCAACTGCTGTATTTTCTTTCCGAATGACAATTGGGAGAAATGTATGGAATCGAATCAAATATTGAATTTTGATGCCCTTGTTGTAGGTGGTGGTATTGCCGGATTACAGGCTGCCATCGACGTGGCGAACCAAGATTTTAAAGTGGCGGTGGTGGAAAAAGACGCTTCCATCGGAGGGAAAATGATCCGTCTCTCCAAAGTTTTTCCCACGCTCGACTGTTCAAGTTGTATTACGACTCCCAAAATGTCGGAAGCAGCTCATCATGAAAATATCACATTGTTTACCTATTGTGATCTCTCATCGTTGACACGCAATGGAAAAGACATTACTGCCATCGTGACCCAGCGGTCACGGTATGTGGATCAGGAAAAGTGCATCGGCTGCCGTCGGTGTGAATATGAATGCCCGGTGTATGTCAGTGATAAAGAACAGGGCGGATTTTCTGCACGCAAAGCCATCTATATTCCATTTTCAAATGCCATTCCGCAAATTGCCGTGATAGACGTTGAACATTGCATGCTTTGTGGAAAATGTGAAAAAGTTTGCCCCACAGAAGCCATTGATTATTTTCAGAAACCCATCGATTTTATGATAAAGGCCAAAACAGCCATTCTGGCAACCGGTTTTGAGTTGACACCTGTTGAAAACAAACCGCAGTACGGCATGGGAAAAATCCCCAATGTCATTGATGCCCTTCAAATGGAACGGCTCCTGGCGCCACATGGACCTTATAATCGGGTCTTGAGGCCGTCAGACGGGATGGAGCCGGATTCCATTGCTTACGTTCAATGTGCCGGTTCTCGGGATAAAAGCATGGGGGTTTCGTACTGTTCGAGAGTTTGCTGTATGTACGCCATTAAGCAGGCCATGCTTCTGTCCGGTTCGCTGCCGTTGGCGGATATCGTTATCTATTACATGGACATTCGTGCATTCGGGAAAGGGTATGAACAATTTTATCAAAATGCCAAAGCCATGGGAATCGAATTTGTTAAGGCCAAAGTGGCCACTATCGATGGCGGTGAAAACGGAAATGTTACCGTGCGATATGAGGCCCAGGACGGTGAAGGAGTAACGGCTTCAGATCATGATTTGGTGGTACTTTCAATGGGTATAATTCCGGGTTGGAATCCGGAAGGGATTTGTCCGGTTTCGGCTGCAACAGACCGTTTTATTAAAACCATCCAACCTAAAATTTCACCCACCTTGACAGATATGGAAGGTGTTTTTACCGCCGGTGTCGCGGCCGGTCCCAAAGATATTGTGGATACCATTACCGAAGCTGGCGCTGCCGCCATGGAAGCGTCAAAGTATTTAGTGGAATTACGAAAAGGCCACGCGGCGTAGGGAAACCGCGGATGAACGCGAATAAACACAAATCTTTTGAAAAATAAGAAAGTAAGAAAGTGAAGCGCAGAAAGTGAGAAGGTGTGAAAATAAGATTCATCTGTCGTAGCCACAGTCTACTATGACGAAGTCGGCAGGCCGCATGTCCAACAGCCGCCGAGCTTCTGATAGAATCAGGAGAGAAATGCATGTCGTCTGAACCAAAAACAGAAAAAAAAGAAGAAAAAGTCGGCGTATACATTTGCTACTGCGGAGGCAATATATCCGATCATGTGGATGTTGAGGCGGTTCGTGATCGAGCAGAAAAAATTTCCGGAGTTGCGGTGGCCCGAACCAATATGTTCATGTGTTCGGATCCCGGGCAGGAAATGATCATGGAGGATTTGAAAAACGGTGTTGTCGACCGGGTGGTGGTGGCCTCCTGTGCGCCCAGCCTCCATGAATTGACCTTCCGTAACGCCATATCCAGAGCCGGCGCAAACCCCTATATTTATGAACATGCCAACATCAGGGAGCAGGTCAGCTGGGTGCATCACGGTGAAAATGCCACGGATAAAGCAACGGTTCTGGTTTCAGCGGCAACAGCAAAAGCGGGTCACCTCAAACCCCTCGAACCTATCCGCGTAGATGCCGTTCCCCATGCCGCCGTCATTGGTGGTGGAATTGCAGGGCTTCGGGTGGCAATCGATTTGGCTGATCGAGGGATTCGAGTTACCCTTGTCGAAAAATCACCTTTTTTAGGCGGTCAACTGGCTCTTTTGGATAAAATCGCTCCCACAAGAGACACGGCTGCCGTCCTTATATCAAATCTTTCCAGCCGTGTGTTGAATGATCCATCCATTACCGTTCATACATGCGCGACGGTGGAGAAATTTGAAGGGTATGTGGGCAATTTCAAATTGGGCATCAAAAAACAACCCCCGAAATCAGCATCATATCAGGAAAAACTGACACAATTCAATACATCCGATATGAAACCCTTTGAATTTATACCCTTTGCCGGCATTTATACAGGATCTGTCCCTGAAGCAATGGAAGCGTTTATCATTGATACCGGTGTCATTGTTCTGGCAACGGGGATTAAATCCTATGCACCACATCAGGGGGAGTATGGTTACGGTGAATTCAAAGAAGTCGTGACACTTTCCGATTTAATTCGGATCATGTCTGAAAACAGGATCGGTGGTAATTTGCTTGAAATTAACGGCCGAAAAATAAAAAGTGTGGCCATGATTCACTGTGTGGGCAGTCGTCAGATTCCGGGTATTCATCCCGAGGATGCGTCAGGACACCTGAACGAGTACTGTTCGCGGACCTGTTGCAGCGCCACTCTCAATGCGGCAAACATTATTCGTGAAACCTACCCGGAAACCCGTGTTTACGAATTTTACCGGGACATACGGACATATGGCCGTGGACAGGAAGAACTTTATGATCAGGCATCTGGAAACGGGGTTGTTTTTGTCCGTTTTGAAGCCCAAGAAGCTCCGGAAGTTTCGAAAAACAGTTATTCGGATGAGTTCCCTCTTCTGGTTAAAGCAAAAGATATGTTGACGTTTGGTGAAGAAGTTGAAGTGCCTGTTGACCTTGTGGTTCTCGCCGCAGGGGTTGAACCGAACAATGTATCCGAGATTGTGGATATGATGAAACTCCCAGTAGGGGTGGACCGGTTTTTACTGGAAGTTCATCCCAAATTGCGACCGGTGGAACTCCCGGTTTCGGGTATTTTTTTAGCAGGGACCTGTCAGGCGCCTATGGATGTCGGCGAAGCATGCAACGGCGCTGCCGCTGCTGCGGTTAAGGCTGCTGCGTTATTGAATCGAGGTTATGTGGAACTCGATCCTTTTGTGGCCGAAGTCGATATCCAAAAATGTAAAGGTACCGGCGCATGTGTTGAAGCCTGTTTGAGCGACGGTGCACTTGGTCTGGTGGAAATGGAAATCGACGGGCAAAAGATTCAGAGGGCTCAGGTGACACCGGCATTCTGTACAGGGTGCGGCGCCTGTGTGGCGGTTTGTCCTGAAAACGCCATCGATGTGAATGGATGGACGCTAAAACAATATGAGGGCATGGTGGACGCCATTGTCTCCGAGGAAGTTGCTCCCTGAAGCGCGACGTGCAAGAGGTTTTCTATGAACCGTGATGATGAAATAAAAAACAAGAAAAAAGAAGCCATGAAAAAGCTTCGCAAAGATCGAAATAAATGGATCACCCAGGCGTCTAAGATAGTTAAAGAACAGAGAAAAGAACGAGAGGCCATAAAGGGACATCTCGAAAATGAACCGGCAACCGTCCCGGAAATATCCAAGGCCGCCGGGATACCTCCGGACAGGGTCCTCTGGTATCTGGCGACATTAAAAAAATACGGGGAAATCATAGAAGGGAAGAAAGACGGCGGTTATTTTCGATACGAACTGGCTGAAAGTGCAGTTGAAAAAGCTGATGAATAAACAGGGCTCTCGAACGTCTCAGTTGGAAGCGTTTGACCTTTTTTATGGAGATATGAGTATGACGCTAATTAATCCTAATTTTGCCAAAGAAATGGAACCTTACGGAGAAAACTCGGCCCTGGAATGCTTTAACTGCGGGACCTGTGCGGCCATTTGCCCGTTGATATACGAGCATTTTCCCCGAAAAATGATTCGTTTTATTCAAATCGGTGCAAAGAATCGGATTCTTGAAAATGCTCAAGAACTCTGGCGCTGCCTTCATTGCGGGCTCTGCTCTCAGACCTGTCCCCGGGAAGCAGACCCGGGAGAAGTTATTCTGGGACTGAAACGCTACGTCGTCGCCAATTGGAGGAGATCCTGAAATGTATAACCCGAAAGATATCATAGATCTGATCGCCGACAACGTCAAAAAAACCAAGAGCCCTTTCGGAATTCCAAAATTTATGGCCAATACCTGGTGGAAGGATGCACCTGTGGGAAGAGACGGTGATGCGCTGCTCTTTACCGGCTTGATGTATCAGTTTATCCCGTATATCGACAAAACAACGCGCTATTTGGAACAGTATGAAGACACCGGCTGGGCGAATTATCTGCACTATGCGAATTATCTTCCCAAATTACTTTCGGGCATCGGACTGGCTTTGATGACATCCGGAAAAGAGAAGAAAAGATCCGACCGGATTCTACATGATATTGTTAAAATCTTAAAAAAATCGACTGTCGATTTTGGTTATAAACCGGAGCTGGATGATTACAGCGGCATTCTCCTTTATGACCTGGGCGATCAGGATGGTTTTGTACGGCATGCCGAATATGTTGCGGCAAACCTGAAAAAAGCAGGCATCCAAAAGATTATCACGGTGGATCCGCATACCACATATGCATTGAAAGTGCTTTACCCCAAATACATTGGTGAAAGTTTTGAAGTGAAAACCTATTTCGAGCTTATCGATTTCAGCTCACAGAACGGTTCCTGCCGCGTTACGCTTCATGACCCCTGTTTTTACGGCAGATACCTGGAATTATCGGATGTGCCCCAGAAGGTCTTGGGAAAACTGGATATCGAATGTGTCAACGTGAGAAATTCAGGAGAATTTACGAATTGCTGCGGGGGTCCGGCAGAATCCATATCTCCCAAGCTGTCCAAAGAAGTACTGGGCCGGCGGGTTGAAGAATTGCAATCCACCGGGCTTCCGATTATTGCCATGTGTCCCATTTGTTTGGGGAACCTAAGAAAGGCCGGCGCACAGGTTGAAGATTTGTCATCACTGATCGGAAGATATATATAGAACGATTTAACCGGAAACTAAATGAAAAAGGAGGTAAGACGAATCATGACTGAAAGACAGGAAAAAATCATGTATTTTTGCACCCATGCCAGTGGAAATCCCGAAAAAGCGGCCATGCCCTTTGTGATGGCCAATGCCGCACTGGCCATGGATGTTAAGGCGATGGTCGTATTGCAGGGCGAAGGCGTATATCTGGCAAAAAAAGGATATGCGGAAAGCATGCTGCCGCCCGGGGGATTTCCGCCGCTAGGCAAACTCGTCAAAGATTTCTTGGACCTTGGGGGGGAGTTGAAAGTGTGTGTTCCCTGCATCAAGGAGCGGAACATTAACGAATCGACCGACCTGATTGAGGGCGCCGAAACAACGGCCGCGGGCGCCTTGACGGTTGAGGCCATCGAGGCTGATGCGGTTTTTGTTTACTAATTAAAGATTGCGAGTGCCCGAGTGATGCCTATAAATACGGAACGGATAAGAGAACGGCACTCGCAACCTTATAACATATCGAACGAGGTGGGACATGCAACCATTGGATATGAATAACCCCCCGAAACGAGTCACCGACCTTATCGAACTCAAACAAAGGGGGAAAAAGATAACATGTCGTACCGACTTTGAAATACTTCCAGTCGATTTTTCACATCGTGCCAATCCGTTTCAGGCCTATATTTTTCTGTGTTGTTATACCGGTACCATTGAAGGGAAAGAATTCACTTTCAGGAAATGCTATTCTCGAGGCTGTCCACATAACTTGTGCCCTCATGTGTCTCAGGCGGTAATGATTGCCAATCGGTATTTACAAAGAGATTATCGGCGGTTGGAGGCATGTGGTATTGATATTGAAAGAAGAATGTTCACACTTGAAGACATGATTGTTAAATTTAACGGTTATCATGAGGCGTATGGACCGATCCTTACGATTCATGACTATATCAACATTGCCAAAGAAGGAAACGATGTTGCTGTCGATATTAATATAGAATATGTACCGGCAGTGGAGCATTTTGTACATTATGAAAACAAACAGACCTTTCTGATGGTTGATTTTACCGTCACAACTTTAGGGAGGAGCGGCCGTTATGAGCGGTGTCTGGCCTGTTATCCCACTGGGGAAAAAGAAGAGGAGAGGCGGATAGCGATAGGAGTGGCCAATGAACGGTTAAGACTTCTTTACCAGGAATTTGATGACGCTTCGATAATTTATGAGAAATGTTTTTTTGAATAAAATCCGGAAGAACAAATAAGAACATATATCCTGCCGCCGATTTAAATATAAAGAATATAGTCTGTCTTTTCGAATACTGTATAACGATAATTTCAATTGAGCGTTTTTTACACCATGGAGATTGTAGCAATCTCTGAAAAGCTTACCTGAACAACCCATTCATAAAGGAGGACAGGATGACGGACAATGTTGTTATTGCGCTGTCATGCGGCACGAACAATACGAACCGGGCGACCCGCGCGATGCATTTGGCGACGGTGGCGCACAAGGAAGGCAAAAACGTAACCCTTTTTTTGCTGGATGAAGCCGTCTATCTCGCAAGGAAAGGAATTATCACTCACGTACGGGCAGCTACCGGAGATATTGCCGACGATCTTTTGGCGTATCTACAAAGCTATGAGGTACCCATCTTAGTTTGTACACCCTGTGCCAAAGCCAGACAGATTTCAGAAGACGATTTGATTGAAGGCGCCCGGATGGCAGCTGCCACGGAGCTCATTCACAGAGCCTGTGATGCAGCGGTGATCAGTCTTTAGTCTTCAGCGATAATATACGATTTTTCGATCAGCGTCACAATGAATCGAGGGAGAATCATGAGACAAATTGTCTTATTTGCATTTAATGGAGATTTTATGTGTTTTATTCATGTCTTATTAAATGCCTTAGACATGAAAGAAAAGGGATATGAGGTTAAAATCGTTATCGAAGGGGCGGCCACCAAGCTCATTCCGGAATTGATGAAAAAAGGCAATCCTCTGCATGTGTTATATCAAAAGGCCAAAGAGCTCGATCTTTTTGATGGGGTCTGCAGGGCCTGTTCCAATAAGATGGGTACGCTGGAAGCGGCCGGAACAGAAGGGTTTAAACCGTTGGATGATATGAACGGTCATCCCGGAATGGCTGGCTATATAGAAAAAGGTTTTGAGGTGATCACGTTTTAGATGTTTGGCAAGAGCAACGTTAAAGGAGGTAAGCCTATGAAAGAACTTAAAGTTGGATGTGGAAAGCCCACCGGCGCAACGGTAGGTGAAAAAACCGAAAAAAAGATACTCCCTGATCAAACTCAAGGGGAAAAGGAGATCGCTATGTCTGTTGTCAAAGTCGGCCAAAAGGCTCCTGATTTTGAAGCACCCGCCTACCAGGATGGGAAGTTCGGTCAAGTTAAGCTGTCTGATTATTTGGGCAAATGGGTTATCCTCTGTTTCTATCCGGGAGATTTTACCTTTGTTTGAGCCACGGAGTTGGCCGCAGTTGCGTCCAAATACAAAGACATCAAAGAACTGGGAGCTGAAATTTTATCCGTGAGCGTCGACAGTCATTTCGTTCACAAGATGTGGCAGGACAATGAGCTTTCAAAAATGGTAAAAGGCGGCGTTCCATTTCCCATGCTTTCCGACGGGCCGGGAAACATCGGCAAGGTGTATGGCGTCTATGACGAAAATGCGGGCGTCGAAATGCGGGGCCGGTTCATTATCGATCCGGATGGCGTGGTTCAAGCCATTGAAATAATGACACCGCCGGTAGGCCGCAATGTTGTGGAAATGGTTCGGCAGCTTCAAGCCTTTCAACATGTCCGAAATACCAATGGTGCCGAAGCAACACCCAGCGGATGGCGACCGGGAAAAGGAACCCTTAATCCGGGTCCCGATCTTGTCGGCAAGGTTTGGGAAGTCTGGAACGTTGAGAATGCTTTTGATTAAATCCTTCGTTTGTTTCCCGGCTTTTGAATTAAGAACACATCTTTATGAGAAAGCCGGGAACTTCGTCACGTCGTTGTTTCCAAAGATTATATCGGCCTCATCTTACCGGGGCATAAAGAAGATTTCATAATATGTTGGACAAATCGGTCTTTTATTCTTGCGTTGCGATTTTTTTTTGTTTTTAAATGGCGATGTTTTTGTATTTTTAAAGGGAGAGTTATTCTGAAATGGCGGATAAAAATGTCCTGATTATCGGTGGCGGTGTGGCCGGTCTCTCTGCTGCGGTTGAACTTGCCGTTTTAGGTATCCATGTTGAACTGGTTGAAAAATCGGACTTTCTGGGCGGACACGCCATCGGCTATGCTTGCAAGGCCATTGACAATACCTGCGTAAAGTGCGGTGCCTGTATGGTGGAAGAAAAATTACAAAGTGCGGTTTCTCACCCGAACATAAAAGTATTGAGGGGTTGTCAGATACAAGACATATCTAAAAACCATCGATTCTCAGCAAGTATCCGACAAGAACCTTTGGTTATCGATCGCAAAAAATGCACCAACTGCGGGTTGTGTCTTGATCGATGCCCGGTCGACAGGGCGATTCTTCAGGGCTTTTCAAAAAACAACCATCCCTTTTATGCGGTCAACAAAGAAAGATGCCTTTATTTTAAAGATCATTCCTGCACCATATGCAAGGATGAATGCCCTGAAACGGCCATTGATCTGGACAAAAGCGCCTCGGAACATACCATTGAAGCAGATGCCGTATTAATTGCTACCGGATTTCAACCCTTCAATCCCAAGAACAAACCTTACGGGTACGGGCGTTTTAAAAATGTTGTCACCGCTCTTGAGTTGGAAAATATGCTGAAACGGTCCGGCGGAGCAAAAAAACCGAGTGACGATAAACCTCCGCAAAAAGTGGCCTTTATCCAGTGCGTGGGATCCAGGGATGCCAAACTGAATCACCTGTGGTGCTCAAAGGTGTGTTGCGGTTCGGCGCTGCGTATGGCCAGGCTGGTCAGAGAAAGGCAACCGGAGACCGAGGTCACTTTTTTCTATATCGATGTCCAGACCTTTGGAAAGGACTTCGAACCATTCTACCGGGAAGTTCGAGAAGACATCCGAATGATACGGGCCATTCCCGCTGATATTTATGAAACCGAAGATCAGCGTCTGAAGGTGAATTTTGTGAATCATCCCCTGCATGAAACCAGAGAAGACATTTTTGATCTTGCGATACTGTCTGTGGGTATAACCCCTGGCGAGGATATTGGAACCCTGTCGCGGATATTCGAGGTGGATCCGGATGAATTCGGATTTTTAAAAGGCGAACACAAAAAAATGCCGGTTTCCCGAAACGGTGTATTTACAGCCGGAACCGTCCAGGGACCCATGAGCATTCCTGAGGCTATTGCCACTGCCGGAAGTGCAGTATGGGGAATCATTCAATATTTGAAAAGGTAGGAGAGTGAACAATACCACACTCATTTTAGGAAATGGGCCGTGTGCCGGTATCGTTGCTGAAAATCTTCTGACAGCGGGTGCGAAAATCATCATTGCAACCAGAGACGATACCTGCAATTTTGATGGATCCGCCGATACCGGCGCATTACAGATTATGACGCAGACGCGGTTAATTTCTTGCAAAGGTTCTGTCGGGAATTTTAGAATCCATGGGACACAAAAAAATAAACCGGTTACCATTGATGCCGGCCGCGTCATCATTTCCGAGGAAGATCAAAGAATGCCCAATTTTTCCCTGTATGGATTAAATGGGTCTTCCAACGTCATCACGCTGTCTCAAATGAAACACCTCCTGAAGGATTCATCGAGTGAAAAAACCATTCTTTCGGAAATAAAAAAGGTGGTTTTCCTTTCAGGCCTTGTAAAAGAAAGCACGCCAATCATTGCCAAAGACGTCATGTTATTTTCTCTGTTGCTTCAGAAAGACTCTAACATAAAGACATATATCCTGACGAAGAACTTAAAGGTGGCAGGAGACGGTCTCGAATCCCTATACAGGGACACCAAAAATGCCGGCACAATTTACATTAAATTTACCGATGCCGCCCCCGACATTCATCAAAACGATGAAGACCCTGTCCGAATCGAGTTTTTCGATGAAATAACATCCAAAAATTTCAGACTGACGCCGGACATGACGGTGGTTGACGAGTCCATCGTTCCTTCTGAATACGCATCCGATCTTGCAAAAATATTTGATATCGAAATAGATCTCAGCGGATTTGTCCAGGCGGACAATGTTCATAGATATCCTGTGTTGACCAACAGAAAAGGGATTATGGTTGCCGGTCCGTCGAGAAGCATACGGGATGTCGACGACCAAAGAATCGACGCTGAAAACGCCGCACTTGCCGTCACGGGTCTTTCAGGAGAAGAAACAAAAGCTCAAAAGGCACAAGTCCATGACGGACAGTGCATACGATGTCTGACCTGCTATCGCCTCTGTCCGTATCATGCGATAACACTGAATAGCCGGGTGGTGGTAATGCCGGATGCGTGTGAGCGGTGCGGCATCTGTGCGACGCACTGTCCAAGGCATGCAGTTCGTATCGCAGATCTTGAGCCCGAAGCCATGTCTGCGTTGATCGGAACCGGCGGCGGTATTGACAAACAACAAACCTTCGTGCCATTTATCGTGGCGTTTTGCTGCCGCCGTTCGGCGGCCCGGGCCCGGGATTTGGCGGTATGCATGGGATACCATCTGCCCCAGGGATTGAGGATCGTGGAAGTGCCGTGCTCGGGCGCCCTGTCCTACGACCATATTTTTGGGGCGTTGGGGAACAACGCTGATGGGGTGATGGTGCTGACTTGCCATAAAGGAAACTGTCATTCGGAACAAGGTAACATTTATGCGGATCAAACGGTGGCGCAAATACGAGAAATGTTTTCGCGGATCGGTTTTGAAAAAGAGCGAATTTTAATACAAACCCTTGCATCCAATATGGGAGCGGAATTCGCCCGGATAGCAGGTCGCTTTGAAGAAACCATTAAAGAGCTCGGTCCCAGCAGGCTGAAAAAAATCGGATTGTCGGAAAATTCGACGCCGACAAAATCAAAAATAGGAAAGAGGAAATAGGGGAGAGGAATAATAATTTATGACTTCACCGTCTGAAATCATCGATATGGATCGGCTCGATCATACCCGATGCAGAACCTGGCCGTTTTTGCAGGATTTTTGTGTGACGTGCGGCATGTGTGCAAGTTCTTGTCCGGCTTCGGGAATCGACGGATTTGACCCGCGCATGCTGGTTCGAATGGCTTCTTTTGGACTTGTCGAAGATCTGGTCGATGCCCGGTGGCCGTGGATATGCACCATGTGCGGCAAATGCGAAAATGTTTGTCCCATGCAGATCGAAATCCCGGATCTGGTTCGAAACATTCGATCCAGAAGAGACCGTGAAAAGGTTCCGGGAATTTTGCATAAGGGCCTTGTTGCGGCACTGGAGACCGGGAACAATCTTCGCCTGCCAAAGGAAGATTTTATATTTATTATCGAGGATGTGGCCGAAGAGGTCGCAGAGGAACCCGGTTTTGAAGGGTTTAAAGCGCCCATCGATAAAAAGGGGGCAAACATACTCACCACCATACACAACAAGCTGGTCAATACCCATACCGAGGATTTAAAACACTGGTGGAAGATTTTTCATGCGGCCGAAGAAGACTGGACCGCGACCTCGGAAAACTGGGAGGGAACCAGTTGGGGATATTTTACCGGCGACGATGACGCCATGAAGGTGATGGCCGGCCGGATCGTGGCGCAGATGGAGCGGCTGGAGGTCAACACCCTTCTCTGGCCAGAATGAGGGCACGCCTATCTTGCGACCCGGTCGGGTCTTGAAACATATTATCCCGAGGCGTTCAATAAATTTCGATTTGTGACGGTTTTTGATCTGCTGATAACGTATATCAAAGAAGGTCGTATCCGGCTGGATAAATCGAGATTCACGGAACGTGCCACCTATCATGATCCATGCAATTATGGAAGAAGGGCTCAAAAACGTTTCGGCTACGGGTATTTTGAAGAACCTCGCTGGATTCTGGATCAATGCATGGAAAACTGGATCGATCTTTATCCCGATAAAATGGATCAAATCTGCTGCGGCGGGGGGGGCGGCGCCCTGACCACCGGGTACCATGACGAGCGGGTGTTTTATGCGCGGAAAAAGTTCGATCAGATCAAGGCCGCGGGTGTAAAAATGATCGTGGTCCCCTGTCACAGTTGTCACGGGCAGCTGAATAATGTTAAAGGCGAATACGATTTTGAAGATCTTGAAGTAAAATACCTTTGGGAACTGGTGGCAGATTGTATGATTCTGCCTTAGAAGTGGTTTCAAAACCTCCCCTCGGGCTCAATCCGCCAAAGGCGGACAAGTCTCTGTGTTGGACCGAGACGGCCAATCCTCTCACCCAATTGAGCGGCATAGCCGCGTTTCATAAAATCGTTACACGATTTTATCGGACTATGGCGAACCCGAGACGCAGCGCTTCGGTCCTGTCTCTGAAATTGAGCAAACTTTCCGCCAGGGCATTGACATACTGGATCTGAAAATACAGGTTCAGGTTTTTAAATATAATCTGACTCAGCGGATAGGTGAGATTAAGTTCCACGGAGCCGCCTTCTTTGGCATACCGAAAATGCGATCCCAGAACAAAGCCGTCTGTTTGCCCCGCCTTTATCTCCAAATCGAAATACCCCAGGTAATCGTTTAAGTCGAGATTGTTTACGTCATCATTGATGGTATACGCCCAGATTTTCGGTGAGACGAGAAATCCCAATTTGTGTTTCGGCCAATAGTAAATATAGATCGGCTTGACATACAGGAAATTGGTGCTGCGTGATAATTCTCCCCCCCGGCCGTTGGATTCATGTTGAAAGCCGGTTTTAACAAATAGGCCGGTGGCCCAGGGAAACTTGAGATTGGGTGACAGGAAAAAAAATTCCGGTTTGTAGCTGGTGTCTTCAAAGGGCTGGGAGGCGGATCTCAGATTCCAAAAAGATGTCTGGGTATAGGCCAAATGGAACCCCTTGGCCCAAGGGTGATCCTGTACCAGTTCGCTGTTGGTATCAAAAAGCCGGTATTTGAAGCTGATTTGAAATTTGCTTTGTTTGGGATCGGTTCCCACGAGAAAATACATGGGATTATACGCCGAGAGATTCTTGATGTATGGCTGATACAGTTCAAACAGTGAATCCAGGGTCGGGAATTTTATAGATTCGCTTTTCCCCTCTGTCGATTTTTTTAAAGGGCTGCCGCTCTGGACCGCAAACATGACGTGAGCCGTCTCAAAATTCGGTATCTCCATGGAGACCGTGCCTTCAATCAGTGAGGGAATCTCCAGCGAGTATTGAATTTTTTTAAAACACCCTGCGCATACGATCATGGTCTTCTCAGAAGTTTCGCGAACGGCTTTCGCCTCCACTTCAATGGTTTTATCCCCGGCGATCAAACGACATGTCACGCTTTTCGGAACATCAATAGGCAAAGGGGTATCTTCCGGATTAGAAAAATAAACGGAAAACACCATAAACTGTCCGGCCAGGGGTGATTCGGCCGGCGGTACAATCAGCGTTTCAATACCGCCGGCATATGCGACGCCGCTGAAAAGCAGCACTAATAAGACGATTAGACCTCTCATGGATAGACCCCTTCTAACAGAAATAGGAAATAGAAAAGAGGTTTGCCCGCCTTTCCGCAGGAATCAGGAATCTTTCGGATCGGCGGCGCCAGAGGCGACCAAGCTTAATTAATACCGCAGATTAACACAAATTAACACAGATAAAAATATTTATGTTCATTTGTGTTCACTCGTGGGCCGGTTTTGTGGCGGATTTTCGGCTATCTATTCCTTAGCGCGTCTCTTGAATCGTCGCGACAGAAAAGACTGGAACTCGTCCATGTAAACATAGAAAACCGGGGTGACCACAAGGGTCAGAAATTGGGAGAAAAGCAGTCCACCCACAACCGCCAGGCCCAAAGGACGGCGGGATTCGGCACCTGCGCCAAAACCCAGAGCAATGGGCAGCGTTCCCATGAGGGCCGCCATGGTGGTCATCATGATGGGGCGAAACCGGACGATACAGGCCTCATGGATGGCTTCCACCGGTCCTTTGCCTTCTTTCCGTTCCGCTTCCAGGGCGAAGTCGATCATAATAATGCCGTTTTTCTTGACGAGCCCGACCAGCATGATAATTCCCACAAAGGCATAGATGCTGAGATCGACCCTGAACAGCAGAAGTGTGACCAGTGCGCCGAACCCGGCAAACGGCAGGGCCGAGAGTATGGTGATCGGATGGATGAAACTTTCATAAAGAATCCCGAGCACCATGTAGATAACCAGTATGGCCATCAACAGGAGAAGTCCGAGGCCGGCGATGGAAGACCGGAACGCTTCGGCGGTTCCCTGAAAACTCGTGGTGATGTCGGCCGGAAGGGTCTTTCGGGCGAGTTCCTGCACCTGTTTGATCGCTTTGCTCAGCGGAAAGTCGGGATTGAGGTTGAAAGACAGTGTCACCGAAGGCGCCTGGCCGGTGTGGTTGATGGAAAGGGGACCCAAATTCTGGGTGATATTCGCAACGGTCTTTAGCGGAACCAGTTGGCCATCCCGGGAGTGGACATAAAGTAGAGACAGGGCCGAGGGATCTTGCTGAAAGTGCGTCCCCACTTCCATGATGACCTGATAGGTGTTGTTCCGGGTGTAAATGGTCGAAATCTGGCGGGAACCGTAGGCATAGTACAGTGTGTTCTCGATGGATTTCGCGGTTACCCCCATGGTTGAGGCCTTGTTTCGATCGATTTCCACGGTCACCTGGGGGTTCTTTATTTCGAGATCGCTGACGATATCGTGCAGGCCTTCCAGGCTGTGCATTTTCGCTTCCAAAATCGGAGCGTATTTGTATAGTTCTCCAGTGTCCGGGCTTTGTAAGGTGACCTGGTACTGGGCTTTGGTCAGGTGTCCGCCGATTTGGATGGGCGGAAGATTTTGCAAAAAGGCCATGATCCCCGGGATCTTGGCCAGCTTGGGCCGAAGTCGCTCGATGATCTGGTCGGCTGAATACTTTCGCTGGGATCGGGGTTTTAGATGCATGAAAATGACACCGGTATTGCTGGACCTGGAGCCTCTGGAGCCTGCGGTGGAGAAGAAACTTTCCACGTTGGGGTCTTTCCGAACCACCGCAGCTACGGCTTGTTGGTGCTTCATCATGGCATCGACGGAAATACCTTCGGCGGCCTGGGTAAAGGCGAAGATGGCCGACCGATCCTCGCTGGGAATGAAACCTTTGGGAATGGCGACGAAAAGGTAGACCGTTGCCAACAGGTTGACTCCTGACAAGATAATGACCAAACGGCGATGGTTAAGGCTCCATCCCAGTGCTTTATCGTAAAAACCGAGCATTTTATTGAAAATCCGCTCGGACGCGTCATAAATCGCACTGTGACGCTCTTGGGAAGGGGGATTCAGAAACCGGCTGCATAGCATAGGGGTCAGTGTCAGGGAGACAAAGCCCGATATGAGGATGGCTGCCGCGATGGTCACGGCAAATTCGTGGAAAAGCCGGCCGATGATCCCGCCCATGAACAGGACCGGGATGAAAACCGCCGCCAAAGAGAGGGTCATGGAAAGGATGGTAAAGCCGATCTCCCGGGATCCTTTCAGTGCGGCGCTGAATTTTCCTTCTCCCATTTCCATGTGACGGACAATGTTTTCCAGCATGACAATGGCATCATCCACCACAAATCCCACTGAGAGTGTGAGTGCCATGAGAGAGAGATTGTCGAGGCTGTAACCTAAATAGTACATCACGATAAAGGTGCCGACGATGGACATGGGAAGCGCCAGACTGGGGATGACAGTAGCCGACAGATTTCTCAAAAAGACAAATATGACCAGAATCACCAGGACAAGGGCCAGCATAAGGGTTAGTTTGACGTCATTGACCGAATCTCGAATGGGCCCGGAGCGGTCATACAATACATGCAGTGAAACAGATGCCGGAATTTGCTTCTGAAGCGTGGTAACGAGGTTGCGCACGTCACCGGCGACTTTGACCGTGTTGGTGCCGGGCTGTCTCTGGATTGCCAGAACCACTGAGCGGTCGTTGTGGGTGGCATCCACATACCAGGCAGCGGTTTTGTCGTTTTCCACGCTGTCCAGTATAGCCCCCAAATCCTGAAGGCGAACAGGACTCCCGTTTCGATAAGCGACAATCAGAGGCTTGTAAGCGGCCGCATTTTTAAGCTGTCCGGTGGCCTGGACGGTGTAGGCCACATGCTGCCCATTCAGTATTCCCGTGGGCAGGTTCACGTTACCCTGCTCTACCGCCGATGCTACGTCGTCCAGTCCGATGCCTTTGTTTGCCAATTTATTGGGATCCAGCCGGATACGAACCGCATATTTCTGAGAGCCGTAAACCACCACCTGGGCCACGCCGCTCACCATGGAGATGCGTTGTGCCAGAAGTGTCTCTCCGTATTCGTCAAGGTCGGAAAGGGGCAATGTCGGCGACGTAAGTGCAAAATAAATGATGGGTTTGTCTGCCGGGTTGACTTTCCTAAAGGAGGGCGGATTCGGCATGTCATTGGGAAGATGGCCCTGGGCCACCGAGATGGCGGATTGGACATCCTGAGCTGCGGCGTCGATGCTCCGGCTCAAGTTAAACTGAAGAACGATCTGGGTGGTGCCGAGCTGGCTCGCGGAGGTCATGGAATCCAGGCCCGAGATGGTCGAGAATTGCTTCTCCAAAGGTGTTGCTACGGCCGACGCCATGGTTTCCGGACTGGCCCCCGGCAATTCAGCCGTCACCTGAATCGTGGGGAAGTCCACGTTGGGCAGGTCGCTTACCGGAAGCAAACGATAGCCGGTGATGCCGAAAAGGAGCACGCCGAACATGACCAGTGTCGTCATGACCGGCCGATGGATGAATATATCGGATATTCCTTTCATTAATTGCGTGTCCCTGATGATGCCGGTTGATTCATTAACGCCACCTTGGCGCCGGGGAAAAGACGAAGCTGTCCGTCTGTCACCACACGCTCGCCGGCCGCGAGTCCTTTCTGAATCACCGTGTCTCCGTCGATCCTTTGTCCCAATTGAACAGTGCGCGCTTCTACACTCATGTCATTTTTTACGACAAACACATATTCCCCCTGCTGACCTCGCTGAACCGCTTGGGACGGCACAACAACAGCGCTCCGACTGGCAACGAGTCTGAGCGTGACATTCACAAACTGTCCCGGCCAAAGCGCCTTGTCACGGTTTGGGAACGTGGCTTTTAAAAGAATCGTACCCGTGGACCCGTCCACCGTATTGTTGATGAACGAGAGTTCTCCTTTAAAGTTCGGCGCCTTTTGATCGGGAAAGGCGGCCTCGACGTCAAGCGTTCCGTCTGCGGCATAGTGCCGGATATCCGCCAGGTATTCTTCGGGTACCGAGAAACTGACATTTACGGGCACGATCTGATTGATGGTGATAACCGGTTGATCTTCGGCCTTGATCACATTGCCGAGCTTGACCAAAAGGTTTCCCGTACGACCGGTGATGGGTGATCGAACCGTGCAGTAATCGAGGTTGACCCGGGCGTTTTGCACAGCCGCGCGGTCGGCTGCAACCGTGGCTTTGAGCGCATCTGCGTTTGCTATGGTTTGATCGTATGCCTGTGACGTCACATAATCTTTTTTGACCAATTCGGCATAACGCCGGACATCTTCTTTGGCGCTCTTCAATCTGGCGTTGTCCCGGTCGAGATCGGCCAAAGCGCCTTCCAAAGCCGCCTGGTAGCGCCGGGGATCTATGGTAAAAAGCAAATCTCCCTGGGAGACGTCCTGTCCCTCTTTAAAAGCAATTCGTGTGATTTCACCGGCAACCCGGGCGCGAACCGACACCGTATTATGGGGCTCCACGGTCCCGATGGCTTTAAGCACCACCGGAACGTCTTTTTTGAGGGCGATATTGACCGTTACGGGCGCCGGTTTCGGGCCCTGATTATTTTCGGCATTTCCGGAACATGCTGCCAACATGAATACGGCAATCCCCATCGTCAGGAGATTGGACATACAGATACGGAACATTCCGGAAAATTTTGTACCGAAGAACGGTAAGCGGTAAATGGTTGTCATGGTTTCTTTACCTTTTCCATGGTAATGGGAACCTTTTCCAGATTATTGGTGCTGGAAGCGGTGAGCGTTCCGGTGTCACGCGCCAGGGCGGCCAGCGACACATACCAGTCGGCAGTGGCTTGAACCCGCTGGGCCCTTGCGCTTTCAAGGGCACTCTGTGCCGACAAAAGATCCAGGATGCTGCCGACACCGGCTTTATAACGCCCCAGGGCCACCTGGTAGGATTCGGTAGCACTCTTGAGCAGATCATCGCTGGTTCTAACGCGCTGTTCGGCGGTCTTGAGGTTGTAATAGCTTGTCCATACCTCCAGGACTACCTGCTGTTCGAGACGGTTCAGACGGGCCTGCGCGGTTTCCTCGTCAGCCTGGGCCTGTTCTACATTATGGCGTTGGGAAAACCCCGTGAAAATCGGAACACGGAGCTGTAAGCCACCGCTGTAATTTTCCTTGTATAATGAAGTGGTGCCGTAATAGGTGTTTCCATAATCGGCGGTTCCGTTGATGAAAGGATAAGCCTGTGCCTTCACTTTACGCAAAGTCGCCCCGGCCTGTCTGACCTGGGCCCGCGCAGACGCGAGATCCGGCCGCTTTTTTTCAGCCTGAGCAAGATAATCTTCCACTTTTTCCAGCGTTTCCTTGAGAGGGATCTCTTTTTTCGGAATGACAATGTCATAAGGCGTATTGGCCGGGAGCCCCATGGCTGTCGCCAGTGCGCCCCTTGTGGTTTGTATTTGTCCCTGAAGGCTGTCCAGCGCCAGCTTGGCCTGTGCCAGAGCGGTTTTTGCCTGAAGCACGTCGGCGATGGTGGCGACGCCTGCATGGTGCCGGTCTTTTGAGGCCTCCAAATTGGTTTCAGCCTCCTTGTAGGTGGCCTGTTGGGCTTCGAGCAGGGCTTTGGTCGTAACGTAGTTGTAGTACGCATTTTCCACGGTAAAAATAATGTTCTGGATAACGGTATTGTGGGACCAATCGGCGGCGATGAGGGCTTCCCGGGCTTCGTCCACGGATGCCTCGCGTCCTCCGAAATCGTAGATAAGCCAGTTGAGCTGCAGATCCCACAAAGAATCCCTCCGGGTAAAAGAAGATGCGCCACTATCACTGTGCCCCGAGACGTAACCTGTGCCGGCTGTTGCGCCGAGCTGTGGGTAATACAAACCTTTGCTGCTTTCGTATGCGGCAGCGGCGGATCGGGCCTGGGCCCAGGCGGCGGCTGTTTCAGGATTGTTGCGAAGGGCAACGTCCACAATGGCAAGAAGGCTTAAAGATTGTCCGGTTTTGAGGAGATCCTCCGGGAGTGTTATTTGGGCTGGTTTTGGGGCAACCTTGGGTATTGTTCCGGGTGCCGGCGTCCATGATACTGCGGAAGATGGAGCCGTTCCCGGCGATTTCCAGACACGGTGGAAATCCGAGGCGCATCCGGCCAGCATCAAGACGGCTGCAAACCACACGGCAGCGAAAAAGCACAGATGATATGGTGTCCGGTTTTTTCCTCGATATTCCATGTTTCCCCTATCCCCAATGGGTCGTAAAAAATTCGCTCAATTAGGATCCGGCCGTGAGCCGGGCGTCAGAGCGATGCCCTGAAAAATTACTTGGATCAGCAGCCGGGCATCTTCATCCAGAGAGCCGGGGTTTTCCTCCAGCAGACGCCGGGCGGTCATGGCAATCATCGCTTCGATATATATGGACGCCACTTTTTTAGCGTCCATGGGGCAGAAAAGTCCGTTGGTGACCCCGTCTTCCAGGACATTGGCAATCCGTTCGACAAAATTACGATAACGGCTGTTTTTCTGTCGTATGGCCGGAGACTGCGCGATCTCCCGTTCTTCCAAAAGAAAGCGAAAGAGACCTCGGTTTTCATCAAAGTAGCCGAGCAGCCGGTGCACAATGTTTTCAATTTTTTGCTTCGGTGTGAGCGATCCATCCAGAATTTCCTGGAGCTGGTCGGCGAGGGGCTTAAAAATAGCGGTTTTCACGGATTCCAGCAGTTCTTTTTTGCTGCGAAAATGGATGTAGAGACATCCTTTGGACATTTCGGCTTCGGCGGCGACTTGATCCATGGTGACGCTTCGAGCTCCCGTGCGTGTCACCAGGTTCACCACGGCCTCCTGAATCGCCTTTCGGGTTATCTGGCTAAGAAGGTGTTTTCGCTCTGTTTTTGGATGTGGCATGCCGTGTTCCTTCTTATCTGACCGACAAGTCATAAATCTGACCGAAAAGTCAAAATATATTCTATCATTTGTATTGTCAATCAAAATGTGACATTCGGTTCAGCATCTCAAACCCTTGGAAATCCAAGAAAAGTGCTCCTTCGCCTGGAGACCTTTGAAAAATGTTCAAGTTTGTTCAAGTCCAAGGCAGGCGAAAATTTTAACCACAGACATACCTTAAGTATTTCGAGGATTAAATTTTTCGCCTAACACCGGAATTGGGCAAAGGGGAGCGTTTTTCAAAGGTCTCCCCGATCTCGGCGCCGGCTCCGGATAATCCGGTACCTGTTCATCCGGATTCAAATTTATATTTTCAACCATTAAAGGTCCAGTTGGAAAATGCACCGGGGTATATTTAGAAGGGCATGAATGAAGATTGGAAAATGTTTTTCGGGATCCGATCGATCAGCATCGGAAAATCGCTGGATTTCAGGCCCAATCGATTCAGCCTGTCCGGTAATTTTTCCGTTTCAAGCTGCTCCAGTTCGTGGCGGGGCTGAAATTTCGACATTAACAGATCGGCGAGATACACGATCGTAACGAGTTCTTCATCTTCGGTTGAAGCTTCAGGCCGGTGGTGGTTGGCAATGACATGGTTAAGATTGTCCGGCAGTTCCCATAATTTTCCCAGACGTTTCCCGGCTTCAGTGTGATCGATACCGAACTTCAATCTTTCCGCCTCGCACAATTCATCGCCTTTTTCCTGGGTATATCTATAGAAAAAAGGGGCGTTTGCCGCCATTACCTGGTCCAGGGGAATTTTTCCGATATCGTGTAAAAGACCGGCCGTATAGGCAATATCCGGCACCGCCTTCCCCGTGATCTCGGCGAGCTTTTGAGCCACCTTGGCGGTTCCGACGGCATGATAGAATATACCTCCTTTACACAGGGAGTAGCCCTGCCATGATTGCGGGAAAAGCGATTGGACGGAGGCCGTAACGATAAGTTTTATCAACCGTTTTTCTCCCACCAATACCAGTGCCCGATCAATGGAACTCACCACCGTTTTCAGGCCCATGAAAGCGGAGTTGCAAAGATTTAAAATCCTTCCGCTGATGACCTGGTCCCGGCGGATTTCACTCGCGACCTCTCTTACCGAATAATCTTCGTTGTGTATCATTCGGATGATTTTAAGCGCTACCTGAGGTATGGGTTTCACGCGATGAATCGCTTCATCAATATCGAAAACAATATCAGTTTGAATGGGATTTGCAGACGGGCTCTCGATTTGCAACGACGGTTCAATGGACGTTTTTAAAAGAAAAAGATCAAGGCTCATTTTACGTCCGGCATAACCGCCGGTCTCCGTCTCAATGACGGGAATTTTATGTGCTTTGAGAAATAATTGAACGTTTTCAGTAATTCGTCCCCCGATATCCAGGGACAAGTCCGTATCTGATACCGGGCCGATCAGCGCACCTCCGGCCACGCAGGCTACCAGGTTTTCTTTAGAAGCGCCGGCATCAAGCAATCTGTTTAAAAAATGCGGCATGCCGGTGGTGGCATAGTTTTCAGGATTAAAATGCTGATCCGGCCCGGCGGCCTCGGCCAAAAGCAGGTGAAGCAATCCGCCAACATCAGCCTGGCGGTCAACCAGCGTTACCCCTACACAGGTCCCCAGATAGGCCTCGAAGATGGTTTTCGCTTTACAGCCGACGCCTGATGTGCCTGACGGCACAATTTGTTTGTTCATTTTTTAGAAAAACTCCCGAATCCGTATATTATCCGATGCCATTTAGAAGCTATCTCAAAATAATCTGTTGGCCCAATCTGCCAGAGGCGGACAAGCCTCGGCGTTGGAGCCTCGTTTTAAATCCTCGACATACTTGAGTATGCTTGCGGGTTAACACGCGGCTCCGCCTTGATTTTGAACCAAAATCTTTATTTTGAGACAGCTTCTAATTTTAAGGCGGCGGATTTGAGGTATTGAAAGACATCCGGACCTTCCATGGCGGCGGTCTCCTTCCCCGCTGCGACATTTTGAATAAATTGTATTTTTCCCTTGTCGTAGCTTCCGACCTGCTGCTCCACCAGTTTTAACGTATTATGAATCAAGCTGTAAAGGACCATGGGACCGAAGAGATCTTCTCCGGTTTCTTTCCGGACAAGTCTTCCAATGATCTTGTGATGACGGATGCCGAAGGCTGCCGGTGCGGAACGATAATTCAGGATTTCCGCAAAAAGATCCATACATTCGATGACTCCGTCGGCGTAAGCGTTATCCAGAGAAGCCCGGCCGTCGTTGACGATGTCATCGATATCCGTCGCTGTAAAGGAAAGGTCCAGATTGGCAATACATTCTTTCTCAATGGCTTTGACGGAATCTTCTTTTTTACTCATTACCACATCGGTGTCTTTTAATATTTTGACCACATTAAAAGGATTCATCATTTCTTTGACAGTGGGGCTTTTGCGCATGGCCACGTCATATACGGATGTGTTGTAAATCGCCAGATCATTGTCAAGAACCACGATTCGGGTCTTTTCAACCTCGACATCTTTGATATACAGTTCGAGATCACGCTTTTTTTGAAAATGATAACCCGCTGTTTCAAGGAGCTCGCGCATGATTTTTTTATCTATCCTGCGTCCGCTGTCTATGGGACCGATGGACACAGTAACTTGTTTGGCCGCTTGATTTATTTTAATTTTTTTTAATAGATTTTCTTTAAATGACATAACTATAAATTTACCATAGCCCACGCGTTTGTGCAATCGATAGTTGTTCGAAGCCATCTCGAATTTGAGATAGCTTCGAAATATCTTCATCGCCGCTTTCATTGGCTTCTTGACGTTGGCGCATTCTTTGTGTATAAAAAAGTTTTGCCATTCCCATAAGAGATGACGGAAGCGGGAGTGCCGATGCTTTGATCACGGCTTCGAAATGGCCCGAAATCATCCGGATATGGGATGTATCTTTCTGATATGATAAGAATATAATATCTGCAAAAGGAGCTCTATGACAGTGTTAATATTACCGACCATTCAACAGGACAGCGATAATTCGGTTTTCACTCAAAGGCGGGATATGATGGAAAAAGCGACACTAATTATTGACGGGAAAACATACGAACTCCCCGTTGTCGTCGGCAGTGAAGGGGAAAAAGCCATCGACATTTCAAATTTGCGACGAATGACCGGTTTGATTACACTGGATCCGGGATATGCCAACACCGGAAGCTGCACCAGCTCCATCACATTCATGGATGGGGAAAAGGGGATTCTGCGATATCGCGGCATTCCCGTAGAACAATTGGCGGAGCATTCGAGCTTTATTGAAACCGTTTACCTGTTAATTAACGGGGTATTGCCGACCCAAGATCAACTCAACGAGGTTTCGGTGCTGTTCAACGACAACTCCCTGGTTCATGAAGATATGCAAATTTTTTATCAGAACTTTCCCAGGGGCTCTCATCCCATGGGCATCCTGTCGGCAATGGTTAATGCTTTGAGAAGCTTTTATCCGGAACTCCCGGCCTTTGGAGAAGAGATTAACATTACCGTTATTCGTCTTTTATCCAAAGTTCGAACCATGGCCGCGATGTCCTATAAAATATCCAGAGGCCATAAAGTGGTCTATCCGCGACCCGACCTGTCCTACTGCGCCAATTTTTTAAACATGATGTTCGATACCCCGGTGAGACCCTATCCTTTGGACAAAGATCTGGTGCAGGCATTGAATGTGTTTTGGATTCTTCATGCCGATCATGAACAGAACTGCTCGACGTCGGCGGTACGGCTGGTGGGAAGCGGGAGAGTCAATTTATATGCCGCTATTTCAGCCGGCATCGCGGCCCTCTGGGGCCCTTTGCACGGCGGCGCCAATCAGGCGGTTATCGAAATGCTTTCCGATATTCAGAAAGACGGCGGGAACTTTCGCCGGGCCATTGAAAGAGCCAAAGACAAAAATGACGCGTTTCGCCTCATGGGGTTTGGACACCGCGTATACAAGGCCTATGATCCCCGGGCCAAAATAATGAAAAAAATGTGCGATAAGGTGCTGGCCAAGCTCAGCATCAAGGATCCCTTGCTCGATATCGCAAAGGAACTCGAAGCCGCGGCGTTAAAAGATGATTACTTTATCGAACACAACCTGTATCCGAACATCGATTTTTACAGCGGCATTGTGCTAAGGGCTATGGGCATACCCACCAACATGTTTACGGTGATGTTCGCCATCGGCCGTCTCCCGGGATGGATCGCTCAATGGAAAGAGAGCATTGACGATCCGAGATGGAAACTGGGCCGGCCCCGGCAGATTTATATCGGTCCCAAGGAGATGCAATACAGTCCCGTCGATGAACGCTGAAGGTCTCGCGAAAACATCGAATTCTTCAATATTCATCCGCAATATTTGCGGGTTAACTTGATACCCCGTCATGAACACCACATTCACGCAGCTTGCCCGAAGTTACTTTAACTATCTGGCCCGCCGTTTTCCGGTGATGTGCGCCAGTGATGAATTCCACTTTATTCCCAGGGCACAGGATGCCGCGGGATATTATCATCGATTGGAGAATCTCGATGTTTCTGCCATAGATGAATGTGTCGGCCAATTAAACATATTTTGCCGGCAATTCAGCCGTCTTCGCACAGACGAAACAGATTTCGAAAAGATGATCGATCTTGAGCTGTTAAACGCCAATGCAAAAGGGATCGTCATTGAACTGAAGCAGAATCGGGTCTGGCGCCACAATCCTTTGCTTTATTTGAAAATCATCTTCATCGGTATCGATCACGCGTTCAATAAGCCCTTCGACCATGCCAAGGAACGACAGGAACGGATTCTTGAACGAATGTCATCGATTCCCAGGCTCCTTGATCAGGCGGCCTGCAATTTGGACCGGGTGCCGGAAAGTTATTACCATTCGGCCAAAGCCATGTTGAAAGACGGCCGGCAGTATCTGCGGCATGCGATTCCAGCGCTTTCGGGACAAGGCGATAAACCTTTTTTACCGTGCCTTCAAGATACATTTGCGGCGCTGAAAGGTTTCGAGAAATTTTTCGATTCGATCCATCCGGTGCCGGACGAACACTTTTCCTCGACATCTCTGCGTGCCAGTTTAAAAGACCATTTCTCATCGGTTAGGGATTTAGAAGAAGTGTTTCAAATTGCCGTCGATGAGTGGCAGGATAGTCTCGAAAAACTGAAAGAAATTCAGTCGAAGATAGATTCCGACACATCATGGCAGAGATTGTATCACGGCTTTTATCCGGACGTGAAAGAAACAGACACATTTTCTTTATACCGGCTTGAAACCGAACGACTTCGAGAATTTTTCAGCCGGCGCGGTTTCAAAAAAGACGATCTGGATTCACCCCTTGAAATTGTGACGACGCCGGAGTATCTGAAATCGGTTCGAAGTTCGGCTTCTTTTGCAGCGGCTTTCAGTTCCGATCCAAAGGAGAAGAGTTTCTTTTACATCACGGACCAATTCGACGGAAACGATCTTAAGGAAAAGATACGCCTTAAAAAACGACTTCACCGTGAATATAAATTTTTAACCGCCCATGAGACCATTCCGGGACACCATCTTTTGGATTCGAAGCGAAGAAGGTTGACAAATCCTGTTCGGCGTCAGATTGAATCCCCTTTGTTTTATGAAGGGTGGGCGTATTATGTTGAAACGCTTTTGGCCCGGGAAAACTACGTCAAGGATCCCATGGAGCATCTGGTTGACCATAAGCGCAGGTTGTGGCGATCTGCGCGATGTCAGATTGATGTCGGTCTGACCGCGGGCTTTATCACCAAAAAGGATGCGGTGGAATTGCTGACAACTTCAGGATTCAGCACCGGGGAAGCTGTCAGACAGATCCACCGTTTCCAATTGAATCCGGGGTATCAGTTGTGTTACAGTCTAGGGCGTTATGAAATTATGAGGCTGAAGAAAGCTTACGGCACCCGGATGGGTGACGAGGCGTTTCATGCATTCTTGCTGGAAGGCGGAGAGCTTCCCTTTCATTGGATCGAAAAAAGACTGCAAGCTATTTTACAACCTTCCGGGAAATGATTTTTGGGAATTTTCTTTAAAAGAGGAACAGCATATGAAAGAATTCTTGGGATACCACTCCGAATGGAATCTTGGAAGTCCCGGCGGATGGGATTATCAGCGGGTGACGCAGATCATCGGAAAGGCCGTATGGTCGAAGTTGAACCGTATTCATCCCATCAACGTAAAATTGGACTTTGACCACCCTTGTTTGTTTCCCGTCAATGGATTTGTCGAGATGCTCGTTAACGCGCATCGATCCCGTGAAGGCCGAAACGCCGGTCTCATCGCCGTCGTGGCCGAAGAAGAGACCCTTGAAGACGTCACCGAAAACAAAAACCTGGCCAAAAGACTCGACGCCATCGACGGATTAGCCGGAGCGTTGATGGCGCCTCAGGATTTGGATCTCAAAAACGGCCGCGTTTGCTGGAAGGGGCAACCGGTTTCGATCATATTTATGGATTTTAACACGGATGTTCTTCTGGCCCTTCACCGAAAGCACGATTTGAGCCCGGTATTGCAGGCGGTCAAGGAGCGGCGGGTCATTAATCCCCGGGGCACCGAACCCATCAACGTCAAGAGTATGTTCGAGGTTATTACAGGTCCCTTGGGCAACAGATTCCACAACGATATCGTGCAAAGAACGCCGTGGACCCGTCAATTCTATTCCAGAAAGACAAAGGGGCCGAACAACGAAACAATCCATGATCTTATCGAGTGGACCCGTTTAAATTGGAAGGATCTCGTCTTGAAGCCTGAAAGAGGATATTCAGGAAAAGGCGTTCGGGTGGGTGCGGTCGATCCTGATCCGGACGAGGCCATCGGTCTTGCCTTAAAGGAGAAGAATTATATTGTTCAAAAGAAAGTTCCGCTTGATTTATGGGCGGAAGTAATACCTGTTCTCAAAGACACCGAAATAGCACTGGAAAAATGCCAGACAGACTTTCGCTGCCTGATGGGAGATAACGGCCTTTTCGGATTTTTAGGCCGCTACGGCGGTGTTCCGACGAACGTCGGGAGTGGTGGCGGTGTTCAGCCGCTGGCTGTTTTGGAATCGGACATGACGGTTCGGGAAGCCGTTGAACGGATTAATGACGCTGTTTTGAGCATGGATTATGATCTTGTTTCAGAGGTCGAACAAATCCAGCGGAAAATGGCATTGGATCATGAGTTTACCTATTTGCTGGGCCCCATCAAAATCGCATTGAGGCCGCGGGTCATCACCGCTTCTCAGCTTGCCGCCCTGGAAGACTATTGCACCCAATTATGGTCGGACTGCCTGACATTGGAAAAGATGTGGCTCTCCGGCGAGCTCGATGACATTATAAAAATCGAGGAAGAAGAGCTCGAAATCGCCCGAATGCATCCTTGGGCCGGAACTCCGGCGATTATTGCATCAGACGGCCTTTTCAGCTTCGGTGCACATCCAAATACTTCATGAGGAGATTGTCGTGGATATCAAGGTCGATTCTGACTGGTGGAAAACGCTATTTGACGATATCTATCTCCTCACCGATGCGCGAACGGTTTGCGATGAAGACATTACACGACTTGAAGTGGATGTGATTTGTGAACTTCTTCCCATACAAACCGACAGCAGAATATTGGATCTTTGCGGCGGGCACGGACGTCACAGCCTTGAACTGTTCGCCCGGGGATTTACATCGTGCACGGTTCTCGATTATTCTCAACACCTCATTCATCTGGCCAAAGCAAAAGCAACCGAATACAATGTCTCCATAAATCTTGTCCTGGGAGATGCCAGAGATGCGGGATTTCAAGACGAAAGTTTCGATCATATCTTTATCATGGGAAATTCATTGGGATATATTCAAAAGCCCGATGCCGACCAGAAGATTATGGAAGAAGCTTTTCGCCTGCTTCGAAAAGGCGGATGGTTTCTGGCTGACGTGGCGGACGGAGATGCCATCAAACGCACCTTCAGCGCCAGTGCCTGGCATGAAATCGGGGATGATACGGTGGTATGCCGCCGGCGAAAGCTCAAAAAACATGCGATTCACGCCAGAGAAATGATCCTCAGCAAAGAAAAAGGACTCATCCGGGATCAAAATTATGCCATTCGACTTTACGGACCGCAAACACTTTCAGCGCTTATGAAAGCGGCCGGATTCGAAAAGGTCGGCGTTCGTACCGGTTTCTCGCCGCATAAATGTTCGGGTGACTATGGCTTCATGAATCATCGCATGCTGGTTACCGGTCAAAAACCTTAGCTTCGATCAAAAGCCGGATTTCGGAATTTTCCACGCTGAAAGGAGAAATAAACGGCCTGATCAAAAATATGAATGAAGCCATTAAGACTTCAAACAAGTTTATTGCCGATATCAAACAATAAGGCGAAAAGCTGCCGGATGGCGAGATTCATTATCTTGAGGAGAAGAAAGACCATGAGCAAATACATGCAACTGACCGTCCGTGTCCGGTCCTATCATAAAAAGGGTCTGGAAGCGGATTATCCGAAGTTTGCCAAAGCCTTGAGTTTTCTTGATGAGAAATGGACCGGGCAAGACTTCTCGCTCTTTGACATCGCGGGTAGAGTGGACAGGCTCCTCTACGATGCGGAAGGAAACCCCTCTTTCAGAGAAATTCTGCTCAAGCACAAAGACACCCTCCGCACGCTTCACAAGACGGCTGAATCGCATATTGCGGATTGGAACCTGGCCGAAGCCGACAAAACCCTGTATCAAATCGAGGACGTCTTCGATCAAATTGAATGGGAATTAGGATAAGCCAAGGGGTTTATCATGGTCCGCATCCATCCATACCGGAAAATCCTCTCGGCATCTTTTTAGAAGATCATATGATAATTGAGCCGTATACGTATACGGATGGCTGCTTTTTTGAAAAACGACCGTTCCCCATGGATCGATGATGGAAGAATCTCCGCTGTAGGCCAGGCCGTTTCCGTCCGTCCCGACGCGGTTGACGCCGACAACATAACACTGATTTTCAATGGCCCTGGCCTGCAACAGGGCTTTCCAGTGTCCGGCGCGTCTTTCGGGCCAGTTGGCGATAAATACGGCTGCATCATATTGGTTTTTCATATTTCGCGTCCAGACCGGAAACCGAAGATCGTAACAGATAAACGGCCTGATCCTCCAGCCGTTTAATTCAACGGTAATATTTTTGCTTCCGGCGCTGTATATCTTTTCTTCACCCGCCATTCGAAAGAGATGCCTTTTGTCGTAAGTCAACCGGTTCCCGTCTGGTTTTGCCCAGACCAAGCGATTGTAAAATTTTCCGTTATCATTGATGATGATACTTCCGACGATATCCGAGTTGATATCCTTTGATTTTTTTTGAATCCATCGAACGGCGGACCCGTCCATGTCCTGTGCCAGGGCGGCGGCATTCATGCTGAAGCCGGTGGAAAACATTTCCGGCAGTATTATAAGGTGGGTATCTTCCCTGACGGCGCTTATCCGGGCATCGAATTCTTTCAGGTTGGCATCAATATCTTCCCAGACCAGTTCACTTTGAATCAATGTAACTTTCAAATCCTGCATAATCTCTCCGCAGCTTTTTCAAGGGTCTCGTCTTTTTTGGCAAAACAGAATCTAAGCACTTTATGATCGACGCAGCGGTGATAAAAAACCGATGGCGGAATCGACGCCACGCCGTGTTCCACAGTCATCCTTTTTGAAAATTCAACATCGGGTTCATCGGAGATCGACGAATAATCCAGCATCTGAAAGTAAGTGCCGCAACAGGGAAGGGCTTTAAACCGGGAACCTCGGATGAGCGATAAAAATTTATCTCGCTTTTGCTCGTAAAATGTCGACAGGCTCAAATAAATCTCCTTGTTTTTCATGAACTCGGAATAAGCATATTGAATCGGCGTGTTGGATGCAAAGGTTAAAAACTGGTGCACTCTTTGAAATTCTTTGGACAGCGGCGCCGGCGCCAGGCAATATCCGATTTTCCAGCCGGTGGTATGGTAGGTTTTCCCAAAGGAACTGACCACAAAGCTCCTTTGGCGGAGTTCCGGATACCGGCAGACGCTTTCATGCCGTATACCGTCAAAAATGATGTGCTCGTAGACCTCGTCGCTTAAAATCAACACATCCGTATCGCGTAACATGTTTTTGAGTTCAACCATGTCCGATTCCGTGAATACGGCACCGGTGGGATTATGGGGTGAATTCATAATAATGAGCCGGGTTTTGGAAGACAGGGCGTTTCGGACATCGTCCCAGTCGATCCGGTAGTCCGGGAACTTGTATTGAACATACACAGGGATGCCGCCGTTGAGCTTAATTGCCGGCACGTATGAATCAAAGGCCGGTTCGAGAACGATCACTTCATCCCCCGGGTGAACCGCCGCGCTGATGGCCGCAAACAATGCCTCTGTGGCGCCCGATGTCACGGTAATTTCAGAATCCGGATCATAATCGGCATGATACAGTTCCGATACTTTTTCCGCAATCTGTTCCCGCAAGGCGCGTACACCCTGCATGGGCGCATACTGGTTGCGGCCGGCGCGCATCGATTCGTAAACCAGGGCCAAGAGATCCGGATGGGTATCGAAATCCGGAAAACCCTGGGAAAGATTGATGGCATGGTGGTCGTTTGCCAGTTTGGACATGATCGTAAAGATGGTGACACCCACATCCGGCAACTTTGATTGTATTTGCATGGCGAATCTTTTTAATTTTGTTATTTAATCGTGTCTTTTTCCTCAAAGATATATTCGGTTGTTTATAAAACGTTTTAGGCTGAATATCAAGACGGAAGGTCTTGTGCGCATCAGAATATCTAAGGTATATGGTTTCGACTGCGCTTATACTATATAGTGCTCTCAAGTGTCGGCGGCGGCTCGATGCATCCCGGGACGGGCTTCCATTCGCACTGGGCGTTCAATTCCAGACCTTCTTTGATGACCGAAATCGGGCGGTCAACGGAAACGACCACAATAATAAGATTCTGATGTATTGCTGTGAACCGCAATGCCGAGTTGAATCGCGCACCCCGTGCCCGATCCTCGCCCGGAACGGCGAGACCGTCCAGAAGACAGGCGAACCCGTGAAGTCTCAGGTCCGCCCCGATGTGAAGTGCGCCGTCCAGCTTTGCCAGGGATTCCGATAGCTTCAGAAAACGCTCTTCTTTAAGATCGAGTGCCTGTTCTGATTTCTGCCCTGCTATTTCTATGGGTGTGTCATTAAAGTCGATAACCAGCGTACAACCGTATTTTTCTCTTTCGGCAGTGTGCACAATTCGGGAGATAATCTGAAAAAGTTCTTGTCCGGTAGCAAAATCCAGATTCGATTCGAGCAAGGCTTCTTCCACTTCCACCAGCTTGGCTTGCCGTGTCGAAGAATGAAAACTGCCATTTGCAAAACTGCACACCCGATTATCATTTATGCTCAAAAAGCCATGTTCACCTCTGAAATCCGCGGTGATTCTAAAGGTCCTCCCGGTGTCGGCAGAGATTCCAACGATGGTTTTACCGTCAGAGATCAGTTTCCTCTCAGAATTCTCAACGCTTTGAAGCAGCTTGCGAACGTGTTTGAATTTATTAAGGTTCGGCTGTTCCAACAGGGGAAAGCGGGCTAAAAATTCCATCTCTAAAGTGTCTTTTGGTTCAACAAACGTCAGTTCACCCAGAGGCCAGGCCTTTTCCTCACGGGTTTTGGAAATACCGAGGATGGCGTCCAATATAGGATATACCCGTATCTGAGTATCCCAGCCCAGAATGATGTTCATTTGGTCGATAATGTAATCCCGAACCGCATGCGTCGCATATTCCCGAAGGACATTGCCGGAGGTCCTTGTGTATAAGGAATCTCCGGTAGCAAAATCATGAGAAAGCAGCCAGACAGCATGTTCCAGCCAGCACTCGGTCGGGCCGATGGAACACATGTCAGGATGATGCTCCGTAAACCACATCTGGTAAAAAACCGAACGCGAACGGCCGCCGAAGGAAATCAATCCCGCAAGTTGGAGGTTCTTTTGGGCGAGGATATGTCCTGAAAGCATCTTTTTAAGGACTTTTTCCTCGACATCCTTGCGCCACTGATTCGATTTTAAATAAATTTCTTTCAATATGGGTTCGTGTCCCTGTAATAAATGCTGTGGATCGTAAACGCGAATTGGGTCGGCAGGTTCGATGGCATAAATGAGCGCCGCCCGACTCGGTCCGGAAAAGTGGGTCAGACCGTCCCGAAGCCCGTCAAGCGTATGAAAAAGGCACAGATTTTTGAAAGAATCCATATTCATCTCAAAACCTTTTTAAGATGTGGCTGATGCGCACTCGTGGATATTGCGTACACGAAACAGTTTAAGAGTATTAAAAAATATGAGAGAAAAAGACAACGGTTTTCTTCTTTACAATTCGTAAAAAAATCTGACATCATATGTATTTGTAAATCCATATAATTTGATTTCCTTCCTTTTAATAATTCAGCTTTATCCGGGAGTTGTATACATTATTTGTGTATTCAAAATCTGGCATGAATATCGCAGTCGATATGGGTAATCAAGAACTCGATTGAAATGAAGATGAGTCATCAAGCTCAAATATTTGAAGCAATGGGTCGGCCGGAGTTCTATCCTCACCCCGTGGGCGATATCGAACAGCGAGAAACGCATATTTCTCATGTTTTTCTGACCGGCGACTATGTTTATAAAATTAAAAAGGCCGTCAATCTTGATTTTCTCGATTTCACGACCTTGAAAAGTCGCGCTTATTACTGCCGCCAGGAAGTGATCCTGAATCAACGTCTGTCTCACCATGTCTATCTTGATGTGGTGCCCATCAATCTTAAAGACGGCAAATACCATCT